>JAJDEL010000142.1 GCA_029259835.1 Planctomicrobium sp.
GAGTGGCTCGTCAATCGCGACAATCCACTGACAGCACGCGTGATCGTCAACCGAATCTGGCAGCACCATTTCGGAGTTGGTCTCATCTCGACACCGAGCGATTTCGGTTGGCTAGGAGAGTCCGCGACACATCCAGAACTACTCGACTGGTTGGCGGCTGAGTTCGTGGAATCTGGCTGGAGTATGAAGGCTCTTCATCGGCTGATTCTGTCTTCATCGACTTACCAGTTGGCAAGTTTCGCATCTCCAAATGCAACACCTGAGCAGTTAGAGGTGTGGGAGGATCTCCGTAGCAAAGACCGTTTCAATCATCTCCTTGGGCGAAGGAATCGACAACGCCTCGAAGGAGAAGCGATTCGCGATGCGATGCTCTCTGTTTCTGGAACTCTCAACCGCAAGCGCGGCGGACCAGGAGTCCGTCCGCCACTCCCACCAGCGGTCGCATCGACATTACTTAAGAACCAATGGCCTGTCACGAAAGAGAAATCCGAACATGTTCGCCGCAGCATTTATCTCTTCGCCAGACGAAACCTGCGACTGCCAATGCTTGAAGCGTTCGACAAACCGGACGCCAACCTCAGTTGCCCCCAACGCTCCCAAACCACGATCGCCCCCCAAGCACTTCACCTGTTGAACTCCGAGTTCGCTGGCGTTCAAGCTGAGGCATTCGCGAAACGAGTGACCAGTTCTTCCTCCGATCAGAAAGAACAAATCAACCATGCTTACCTACTCGCACTCGGACGCCCCTCTACAAAATCGGAAACCCAAGCCTGCCAACAATTCCTCACAACCTCAACGAATTCTGGATCAAACTGGTCCAATTTGTGTCACGCGTTATTCAACCTCAATGAGTTTGTTTACGTTGATTGAAACAGTCGATTGAGGGTGACCTCTTATATTCATGCGAGTCCTTACTGTGCCGGGCGTGCAGCGTTTGATACCTTGGTTGTGTACCTGTCATGGCTTCGCCTTGAAGCTTTGATGAGTGACTTTTCCACGCTCAGCGAATTTGAATCATTCTACTCCGTATTGGAAGACAATATGAAAACGTACATGCTGCCAACCGCTTGCCTGATGTTCGCTTTGTGCCTGAGTTCCTGTAGTCCCAAGGGGAAGGCTGTAACAATGGATGCCCCCGAGGAATCGACTGAAATGAACACGGAAGCAACGCCGGCAGAAGCCTCTGGTGAGACACCTTCCACCGATGGGAAAGTTCTACGGCATGCGGTTTTCTTTTCGTTCAAAGAAGAAGCAACTGAAGAACAAGTCGACACCATCGTCGCAGCGTTTCGTAACTTGCCGAACAAAATTGAAGAGATCATTGATTTTCAATGGGGTGTCAACAACAGCCCGGAAGGCAAGAACGATGGCTTCACTCATTGCTTCCTGTTGACCTTCAAAGATGAAGCAGGCCGCGAGGTCTACCTCCCGCATCCGGCTCACAAAGAGTTTGGGAGTACCCTCGGTGGTCTCAACGATCAAGTGTTCGTGATCGATTACTGGGGAACTGCTTCTGAGCCAATGGAGAAGGAACTCAAGCATGCCGTCTTCTTTAAATTCAAAGACGATGCCGACCCTGCAGCGGTGAAGTCCGTCGAAGAAGCATTCGCTGCGCTACCATCAAAAATCGATGTCATCAAACGGTTCGAATGGGGAACAAACAACAGTCCTGAAAGACACTCCGCTGGTTTCACCCACTGCTTCATGGGCAGTTTCGATTCCGAAGAAGGCCGAGAAACCTACCTCCCCCACGCCGACCACAAGGCATTCGTTCAAGTCCTCCTGCCAGTCCTCGACAAAGTCCGCGTCATGGACTTCTGGGCAGAAGGGAAGCTGGAAGAGTGAATTGCACGGGAGTGCAGAACTTATTCCTTCCAATTCATGCCGGGGGAAATTCGATGAAAGCTAGTTTGTCAAATCGATTACCAAGCCTCAGAGGCTACTTCCTATGTGCCCTTGTTGTATTTCTTATTGGCTGCGATCGCGCTGTTCATACACCGTCAACGCCATCCGATGAGTTAGAACAATTCGACGGGGCCATCAATAATTCTGATTCGACTTTCGATATCGCAAAGTCAGAACTATACGTCCGCGCAAGCCAGTTTCTTCAGGACGGTGATCTTGACGCCGCAAAGTCGCTTTACCGAAAAGCCGTCGAAGCCTATCCCGACGATGCCGAAGGCTATGCAGCACTTGGGGCGTGCTTGTACTTTGATCACAAACACGACGAAGCGCGGCAACAGTACTTGCTCGCTCTGAAATTGGATGACAAGTGCCTATCTGCATATTACGGATTAGGCTGTGTTGCGTACGAGCAGGAACACTACGATGATGCGATTAAACAACTCCGAAAAGCGATAGGCATCAACGCGAACGATGGAGACAGTCATCGTGTTCTCGGCATGGTCTTCGATGCACTCGGTGATAGATCTCAAGCCAAATTTCATTTCGAACGAGCCAGGTAGGGTCCGCTGAGCGGACCATTAAATTGAACATCTTATCGGTTCGTATAGCGGACTCCACATTGCTAACGCACATTTCAGCAACGTGTGCGCAAACAAGAAAAAGATTCTCACTGAATATGTTCATCAGATCCCGCATCGCCATCACCTGTTGTCTCCTTGGCTTGTCAATCTGGCTTCCGACCGCCGAGGCTGACGAGCGACCTAATATCCTCTGGTTCGTTATCGACGATATGTCGGCGAATTTCTCATGCTACGGTGAGAAAACGATTCAGACGCCGCATGTCGATCAATTGGCCGCAGAAGGTCTTCGATTCAAAAGGGCTTACGCGACCTCACCGGTCTGCTCGACGTTTCGCTCGGCTTTGATCACAGGAATGTATCAGACGTCGATTGGCGCCCATCATCACCGGAGTGGTCGCGGCGAGCATCGCATCCAATTGCCAGTCGGCGTCAATCCCATCCCCGCATCCTTCCAGAAGGCGGGCTATTACACCTGCATGGGTAGCGGCCTGCAGGACCTCGATTACCGCAGCCAGCCTATTACTTCACGGACTAAAAACCGACTAGGGAAGACCGACTACAATTTCGACTGGGACAAATCGATCTACGATAGCTACGACTGGTCGGGTCGCAAAAAAGACCAGCCATTCTTCATGCAGGTTCAACTACACGGCGGAAAATTGCGAGGCGCTTCGACCGATCAATACGCGAAATTCGATCAGCAGGTCGAACAAGTGTTTGGAGACATTACAGACTCGAAGAGTGTGCAGCTCCCTCCCTACTACCCCCGTGATCCGGTTCTGCTAAGAGACTGGTCAACCTACATCGATAGTGTGCGAATCACCGACTACCATGTCGGACTGGTCGTGAAGCGATTGGCGGAAGAGGGCGTTCTGGACAATACGCTGATCGTGTTTTTTACTGACCACGGCATTAGCCATGCCCGCGGCAAACAGTTTCTGTACGACGAAGGCACGCATATCCCGCTGATCCTTCGCGGGCCAGGAATCGCTGGTGCCACAACGCGTGCAGACCTCGTC
>JAJDEL010000143.1 GCA_029259835.1 Planctomicrobium sp.
CATCACTGTCCCCATAACGTGCTAGGTCAAGCCAGTATAGCCCCCAACGTTCACCGAAATGCGGTGAGGCCAATAACCGGTCCACCAGATGCTCCCAAGCATCGGATCGGTTGTCATTCAAAAAAGTATCAACGTCCGTTGGATCAGGGGGTAACCCGGTGAGGTCGAGGTACAGCCTGCGAACTAACTTTGCACGGTCGGCCTCTGGGGATGGGGTAACACCAGCTTTACTCAATCGGTCCATGACAAATACGTCAACAGGATTACGAACCCAATTGTTTGAAGGGACCGAAGGAAGCATTGGCCGTTTAATCCGTTGAAACGACCAATGACCAGCGACAGCTCGTTTCGTCTTAGAGTCCGCTGGCCAACTTGCACCTGCATCAACCCACTTCTTTAACCGGCCAACTTCCGCAGTCGTGAGTTCAGGTTTTTCCAGAGGCATACGCAGCAATTCATCAACTGAAGTCACTCGCTCGATCAATGGACTGCTTGAAGCATCACCGACCACGATGAGCTTGCCAGAGTCGCCGCCCTGCAGCGCATCGATACGGTTATCAAGTCGAAGCCCGCCCTCCTGCCGTTTCGCACCATGACACGAAATACAGTGCGCCTTGAAAATAGGTCGGATATCTCGGTCAAAATCGATTGCCTTGTTTGGTGCGTTATCTCCGTCCTGCGCAACTGCACTTTGCAGTGCGATCGACCCACAGACGATCACGATCAAACGAGTCATATAGCCTCGAATTGTGGGAAGGTGAACTCTCATGGCAGATGAATAGACCGAGTAAGCAGACATTGTATCGAAAGTATGAGATAATTTGCCGCACAGATCAGCCCAAATAGTACGAACTTGAGATACAACAAACCATGGAACATCACCGACAACTTGTCTTCTCAGTAAGCAGTATCCTGGCCATCTTATTCCCATCTTCATCAGACTGCCTTCGCGCCGCAGAATTGGGGCCACAACCCGGTAGCGCCTATCGTGAATTCTCTATTCACAACGGTGGTGGCAAGGACTGGCGAGTCACTGATCCCAACGCCGATAATCCAGGTGCCGCGCAGTTTCTTCCTAATCCTGTTCTAAAAATTAAAGTCAGCGAACTGGTCGGCGCGGTTCGCGCTGAAATGTTGTTGGATCGTTGGGGTGGCCATATCGGGACGACACCCAAACAGATCAGGTTCAACAATAATACATGGATTACTCTTCCTGAACTGACCACGACACCGACGGGCCACCGCCCGGAAATGTACTACTCGCAGGACAATCCGGTTGTTACTGTTCCTCTAAAACACCTGAAGACTGGCGAAAACACGTTTGAGGGTACATGTGGCGGTTCATCGTGGGGCCAGTGGGGACTCTATTCACTGATCCTGCGTGTCTATTACGAACCGAAGTCCTCAAATGGCATGGTTGACCGAATTGTCATACCGAAAAACGGTGCAACGATTTCTGATAATCCGTCTATCAGCCTAGAATGTTCGGCGACCGTTGTGAAGGTTGACATTATTGCATGGTACGACGGCTACGATGAAGACGGAGATGGTCAATTCCTCGACTGGCACGAAAGCTATCACCAACCATTGCGTGGGGCTGCTGCTGAACTGCGACACCACGTCGGGACACTCCAGAAGTCACCTTTCAAACTCCGCTGGAATACGGAGTTCATCCCTGATCAGGAACCGAGAGCTATCAAGTTGTTGGCACGACTTCAGGACTCATCCGGTTTATGGCACGTGACTGATCCAGTCACCGACCTCACGCTCGAAAGAAATGAGCACTCTGTCAAACTCTACCGCTCGACTGATGTTCCAGAACGATTCGGCGTTCGCACTGGCGAAACGAAGTCATGCAGCATAAGAATTCCGCCGAACACCGATCTCGCTTCAGCGACAGACATACGCCTGCATCTGCGCACATGGCACGGATGGGACAAAAATCACACGCCTTTCCGATTGAACGGAAACGAACATCTCTTCGAAGGTAAGAACCACCACTTCGACTACGACGCATTGCCAATTCCCTTAGCCGAACTGAAGCGAGGCGAAAACAAGTTTACGATTCACTCGAAAACTGAACACCATATGCTGGAAGTTCTCTGGCCCGGACCCGCGATTTCAGTTCGCTACACGAAGTCGAACCAGACTTGCTTTGTTGAGAAGTTCTGACGGTACTTTCGATGCCTTGATCATGAATCTGCCTGAACGCTGGCAGTTGTGATTGACGATCCAACTTCACGTCAATGTGCCCGCGCTGCTTGGCGAGGTACGACTCTGGATCAAGGTTTACAAATCGGATTCTCAACCGTCACCGTTCGGTAGGGTAAGCCGTTGACCTCTTCACAGTCATTGCTGAGGATTCCGACGCCAACATGTACAAGGCGAGGGGTATCGTTCTGGTAAAAGTTTCCCAGGCGCACCGGTCTTGAGAATCCACAGGATGCCCTCCACACAGGCGCATGTGTCGACCCGAGGCCGCCCACCGAGCGGTGAGGGATCGGGGTTCTCGAAGAGGTGTTTGATCAGATTCCACTGGGAATCCGAGAGGAATTGTATGGGAGTCGTCCGTGACCCCGTCGTATTCGGCCGCCGTCGACGCGACTCCATCGACACGGAAATGAGCATGTGAGTGCCTCCATTGCCTCACACGGTATGCAACTTGTTTACCAATCAACTTAAGAAATCAAGGTTTTGAAATGCCCTCTAAATTACGACCGTTTTCCGATTTGAGTCCCTGTTTCCCATACGTTTCTTCGTGATCTGGACTGATTTCGCTCCGATCTTGTGGAGCCTCCAAACGTGGTAAAACGCCTTGGCGTTTTCTCAACGATTTCTAACGCGACTTCAGTTTTGACGAGATGAGCTTTTCGTCTGCTCACCGTTATGCATCCAACAGTAGCCAAGTGGCGACTTCTCCAATTAGCTGCGAGTGCGTTAGACTGCACGTCTGTTGCCGACCAGTAATTGGCGAAAACGTTCAAGTAAGTCACCGCAAAAAAACAGAACCAGATGTTGCCAAGACGATTCCTTACTCTCATCACTGGCTTGATTGCATTCAACTCGAGTCTTGCCTGGGGAGCCGAGAATATCGGAGGGGCAAAACAACTCTTTATTGATGATCGCATCATTGACTCTCTCGGCAGCGCCAAACGCGTCTTTAGACAAACGATTAAGACGGGGCCCCTGCTGTCTGCGAGCACGGCTTGGGAGACGAGGCGATCCCTTGCATACCCGACCGTGAGAAGAGAGGGAGTGAATTCCTGGAAAATGTGGTACCGCGCCGGCACCCCTTCGGGCGAGAGGGCCATCTGTTATGCCACCTCCATGGATGGTGTCAGTTGGACCAAGCCGAATCTCGGCATTTATCCGCACAACGGCGGCAACAACAATATCGTACTGGTCGGCTCAGAGACGTTTGTCGATACCCCAAGTCTGTTCAAGGAAGACGATGTGTATTACCTGTATTGCATCGAAGGCGATGTTCGCTATGTGATCTATCAATCGCCGGACGGAATTCGCAATTGGAAAAAAGCGAGTCGAGGACTGCACGCCGATCACGCTCGTATTGTGAAATCGGGTACTCATGCCCCGTCTTCTCACAACTTCGATATCTGCCTCGGGGTCTATGACCAGTATCAGAAGGACTACATTTTCAACTTCAAGGTGGCCCACAAAGAGAAACTCTTTGGCCCCAACGACTGGCAGCGAAAATTCTGTCAGCATCGCTATTCTGGTAGTCTGGACAGGATTCAAGACACACCTTTTCCTCTGGTTAAATCCCGCCATGAGCTTGCGGACAAGACGGACGAAGCTCTGGAACCGGGAACGCTACGAGCGGAGAACTATGGCATAGGCATGTACCCGCAAGAGGATGGAAGTGTCATTGGTTTCAGCTGGCTCTTCAGCATTGACAGCCACAACGGCCTGAAGAGTGCAGGTGGCGATGGTACGAGTGACGGCTTTTGGCATTATGGTCCCATCAACGTCATGCTCGTTTACTCGCGCGACATCAACGGACCGTGGATGAGGACGACCAGAAAGCCGATCCTGCCCCGCGGCGGCTCCGGTTCATGGGATGGGGGGATGGTCCATACGGCAAACACTCCCGTGGAAGTCCCCAGGGCGGAAACAGGTGGCGCCTCTACTGATCAATTATGGATGTATTACGGCGGAGCCAATCATCTGCACAACCGCAATCCTATTAACGGAGAAAGGGAACACAGATTCGGGATTGCCAAGTGGCGCATTGACGGCTTTGCCGCGATAGAAGATACCGACGGAGATGAAGACACGATCACCAGCAGAGCGATTCGGTTTAGCGGAAATCAGCTCACTCTGAATGCCGACGTAGAGTCGAATGGATATATCAAGGTGAAGGTGAGACCTGCCGAAGCCGGAGCCGACCTGAAAGGCTGGTCCGATGCCATCACCGGTGATCATCAGAAACATGTTGTCCGCTGGGGTGGAGAAGATGATCTAGACAACTGTGCCGGCAAAGAAGTGATCTTGGAGTTCAGAATCAAAGACGCTGCGCTCTATTCACTCGATTTCACTCCCGACGCCTGAGTTCGAAGAATCCTTTGCAGAATTGATCCAATCGAAACCTACACCAGCCACATCGACGAATGGCACGTAGATTAGCGTAAATCATATTCCATCCAAGACTTGTAAGCCGAGTCGCTTTTCGGATGCAGCTGAATCCTCATAAGAACGAGCATTGATCCTCGCGGGATTTCGTTCAAATCGTTTTTGCTCCGATTATGTGACACCTGATCAAAATTCACCACACGCGACAGATTTAGCGAATCAATGAAAATCTAGTCCGGTACAGTCTTTAAGAATAACTACGTGCCATTCGCCACATCGACCGGCAATACATTTTTCCTTGCCACGACGTGCAGGTCCGGAGCAGGAAACTGCAAATGCGTCAGTCCGACCGGTTTTGTCGTCCGGAGCAGATTTGGATGTCTGACGATCCTTGATGAATAACGTCTCGACGCGTAGTCGATCAGACGACGGTTGTACCTCGTGCTCTATAACCCGTCCGCTAAGAAACCGGTCTCGGAAGATATGAAATCCCTCTTCGCCGACATGGACCTGACGGCTCCGAATGGATAGACCAGTTAACAATCTGTGCGGTGTCTTCTCACTGAAGAAGTCAATTCAGGATGGCATACCCAGCAACCGCACTGACCGCTACGATGGCCACTGCGGTCATTGCCAAAATGAAGGTTGGGTTTTTGAGAAACCGCAGCTTCGATTTTTTCGCAGAACGAATGACGGTTTTAATTTCCTGTCCGTTGAGCCAATGTTCGAGTTCATCGGCAAATTCATCCATGCTCGAATACCGATGTTTCGGATTCTTGGCAAGTCCCTTGAGGCAGATGATCTCCAGTTCTTCCGGAACTTTGCTGTGAATTTCACGCGGAGGGATCGGTTTATCGTGAATGATGTTCTGTAGAAGCTTGGGTAATTTTCCGGTTATTGGAGGGCGTCCGGTGAGAACTTCATAGAGAATGACGGCAACGCTATATTGATCACTCGCCGGTCCGACAAGTGAACCCAAACCGGCAGCTTGTTCGGGGGACATATAACGGGGGGTCCCCAAGATGTTTCCCGTCGATGTGATCGACGAATTTTCATCAAGTTTCCGTGCCAATCCAAAATCGGCAACAAAAATTTTCTTCGACTGATCGACCAGGATATTACTCGGTTTAATATCCCGATGAATTACGTGCCTGCTGTGCGCGTAAGCTAGGGCCGTTGAAATATCTCTTATCCAGCGAACAAGTTGTTTCAAGCTGGTGCGCTGTTGCTTGATCGTCTTCTCAAGATCGCTGCCATCGATGTATGCACAGGCCACATACATTTCATCTTCGACCAATTCGCTTTCAAAGACTTTGACAATGTTCGGATGATTGAGTTCCTTTGCCGCGCGCGCTTCCACGATGAACCGTTTCCGGAGTTTAGGATCATTGATTCGATGTGGAATTTTGATTGCCACAGCATGTCTCAATTCCGCACAGTCAGCATGATAGACCGCCCCGAATGATCCTTGACCGATTATGCGATTCAGCCGGTATTTCCCGAATTGTCTGGGAAAGTCCGTGCGATGATAACTCGGCTCAACTTGAAAATCCGCTCCAATTTGAATATCTGAAGAACTGGTCTCTGATTGATTCGGATTCTCGAAAAGTGCTTTGAGGACATCAGCAAATTCAGGAAAACGTCTGATGTACAACTCCGGAACCAAAGTAAGCCCTCGCTCCGAATTCCATTCCACTTCTAAAGTAAGAAGTTCTTTCAGAAGTGGCCCACGCAACCGGGATTCGATTTTAGAGAGAAACCACTCAATCTGCGGGCGCTCGCGTGCCCTGAGTGATTTTTCAAACTCGACAACGATTCGATCAATTTTGCGGAGATCTTTCAGGTCTCTCTCATATGATTCATCACTGCCCGACATCATGACTCTTCTCGCCAGCTAGAGGCTACACCGCATGTGGATCTTTGAAACGAAAGTGGAACTCGATGGAATCCTCCGCCAGTAGACATTTTTGGATTCTCACTCGCTCTCACAAAACCTCAGTCAGTGAATGACAACGATTTCTGAAGGAATGTTT
>JAJDEL010000144.1 GCA_029259835.1 Planctomicrobium sp.
CGTCATTACGAGTTCGCAGGTTTATCAACTGAGTGCAACCCCGAACGAATACAACCTTGTTGATCGACAAAATTACTCACGCTTCTATCCCAGACGTTTGCAGGCGGAAGTCATGCTAGACGCGATTGACGACTTGACCGGAACGCCTACCAAGTTCGCAAATTTGCCAGAGGGAACTCGGGCAATTGGCCTGCCAGACAACAGTTACAACAAAGCCTCGGCATTTCTGCGAGTCTTCGGACGACCTGAAAATGAGAGCGTCTGCGAGTGCGAACGTGTGCAGTCTTCAAGCTTGGGGCAGAGCCTACACCTCATCAATTCATCAGAACTCAAAGGCAAGCTTGCCTCTGGTTCAGGACGCGCTGCTCAACTTGTTAAGAGCGAAGAGGAAGATGAAGCGAAAATCACTGCGATGTATTTCGCAGCATTCTCTCGTCCACCACGAGCAGACGAATTGAAAACAGCGCTGGATTACCTCCACGAACCGATCCTCGACGCAAACGGAAAACCAGTCGATGCCAACAAGGCAACCCGCGAGAATTACCAGGATATCATTTGGGCATTGATGAACACCAAAGAGTTTTTGTTTAATCATTAAGCAATCATTCAAGCAAAGAGACGACTCCGTGAATAAAAAACGAACAGGTTTCAAATCCGAACTCTCGCCAAAATCTCAAAGTTTACTGTTGAGTGTGGTCGCATTCTGTTCCGTGGGACTGCTGTTGCCCTCGCTTGTTCTTGCACAAGCGGTCTGCCTGCCGGCTCCGCGTCTCATGACGACAATGCCGATGGGAGGTCAGGTCGGAACGACGGTTGATGTCACCATCACCGGAGACAACTTTGAAAATGTCGAAGAACTGAGCTTTTCCCACCCTGGACTGACTGCGATTCCTAAGGTCGGTGAGAACGGACTGCCAATTGAAAATCAGTACGTCGTGACGATTGCTGGGGACTGTCTGACCGGCATTCACGAAGCTCGTGTCATGACCCGGCTGGGTGTTTCTTCATCGCGTGTGTTCAATGTTGGCACTCTTCCGGAAGTGATTCGAACCAAAGCGAACACAACTCTCGAAGCGGCAATGGCACTCAATGTGGACTCGATTTGCAACGCCTCTGCGTCGAAACAGGCGATCAATTACTACACGTTTGAAGCAAAGAAAGACCAGCGAATCGTGATCGATTGTGCCGCCAAGGGAATCGACTCCAAGCTCAACCCTGTCGTGATTGTTGCCGACGCAAAAGGAAACGATTTGAAGGTTGAACGTCGCGGCGGAGCCATTGACTTCACCGCACCAGAGGCTGGGAAATATGTCATCAAAGTTCACGACCTGACTTTCAATGGTGGTCCGCACTTGTTCTATCGGCTTGCACTCTTGAATGCTGCGAAAGATCAGGCAGTTTCGCGATTCCCTTCAACGAAGAGCGTGAGTTCATTTTCGTGGCCACCATCGGATTTGTCCGACGACGCTTCTGTCGCTGAATTAGAACCGAACAACAAGCAAGCCGACTCGCAAAAAATCACTCTTCCTTGCGACATCACAGGCAGCTTCTTCCCTGCCGCCGATGTAGACGTTTTCGAGTTTACGGCAAAGAAAGGTGAAGTCTGGTGGGTTGAGGTTGCCTCGGAACGGCTCGGACGCCCAACGGATCCTTCCATTGTTGTGCAACACGTCTCCGGCGAAGGCGAAAATGAAAAACTGACTGACCTCATCGAGCTAAGCGACATCGCCAGTCCGATTAAGGTTTCCAGTAATGGATATTCTTACGATGGCCCTCCGTACAATGCTGGGTCTTCGGACATTCTTGGTAAGGTTGAGATCAAAGAAGATGGTATTCATCGTTTGCAGATTTCCGACCTCTTCGGCGGGACGCGAAATGATCCGCGAAATGTCTACCGCCTGATTGTTCGCAAAGCAGCCCCAGACTTCGCAGTCGTTGGCTGGGCTTTACACATGAATCTCCGTAACGGCGACCGCAATGCTCTTTCAAAACCGATTGCACTGCGTGGTGGTTCCTCGATGCTTATCGAAGTTGTCGTCGTTCGGCGGGATGGTTTCGCTGGCGAAATTGAACTCTTCATGAAAGGACTCCCCGCTGGAGTGACCTCCAACGGTTTAAAAATCCCGGCAGGGAAAACACGGGGCATGATGTTGCTGACAGCAGAGCAGAACGCCCCTCGCGGTCTGACGAGCGCAACGTTCTTTGGTCGTGCTCTCATTGGGGAACAAACAGTCACTCGACCTGTCAGGTTTGCATCAATGTCCTGGCCCGTTGCGAATGCTTGGAGCGAAATTCCGAGTCCTCGATTGTTGGCGGACGTCCCGGTTTCCGTCTGCGGATCTGAACTTGCCCCCGTCACAATTGGCCCTTCTGAAAAGAAGGTCTTCGAGGTTGTTGCCGGAGAGAAACTGACAATCCCGCTAGCTCTGACGCGTCGCAGTGAATTTTCCGGCACGAAGATGAGCTTGAAGACCATGGGGGCTGGCTTTGATAAAACACCTGCCTTCGATGCTCCGTTAGATGCAGATTCTTCTGAAGCTGTGCTCGACCTTGCAAAGCTTAAGACGCCACCAGGTGAGTATTTGATCGCTTTCTATGGAAGTGCGGTTGCGAAATACCGATATCACCCAGAGGCCGTAGCAGTCGCCGAAACGCTTCTGAAACAGGCTCAACAAACAGCAACTGATCTGACAGCAGAAACAAATGCGCTGACAGAGTCAGCGAAAACTGCAACGGATGAACAGAAACCTGAAATTGAAAAAGCGGTGAAGAGTGCGACTGCTAAACAAAAAGAGGCAGAAGCCGCAGTGAAGGTCGCTGAAAAACAAGTTAAAACCGCAACCGCGAAAGCGAAACCCAAAGACATTGTCGACATTGTGGTCTCAACACCGATCACGATTCGCGTTCAGCCTGCGAAGGAGGCAGAAAAAAAATGACCCATCCTTTCAATGCATCAACGAACTACTGTCCCGGTCCGGCATCGCGCCGAGGGTTTATGAAAATGGGTCTGGCAGGCTTCGCCTCATTGAGCCTGCCGGGCGTGTTGCGTCTGCGTGCAGCAAACGCTGCTCAAGATAAAGGTGAGAAGACCGCCGTGATTATGGTTTGGAAACCGGGTGGGTGCTCTCATATCGACACCTATGATCCCAAGCCAAACTCAGGGACTGAGTACCGGGGACCGTTTGATCTTATTTCGACAAAAGTGCCAGGCTTGCAGTTCACGGAACTGCTGCCTATGCAGGCGAAAATCGCGGATAAATTCACCGTACTCAGATCGATGAAACAAGCGGCAGGCGGGCACCCTGCCGGATCGATGCAGATGTTTTCAGGAGATGACGATACGCGCGACAAACCCAAACCGAAGCTTCCGGACTGGATGACCGTCGTGAATTATCTTCGCTCACAAGAAGGTCCGCGAACGAACCCATTACCGAGATACGTCGGAGTCAAAGGCCCTGGTTCTTATCTTGGCCCGGCATATTTGGGAGACGCCTACTCTCCGTTTTCGGTGACAGGTGATCCGAACGCACCCAACTTTGTTGTCCCCAATATCGGTCTGGAGAATGTCTCTGAAGTGAAACATCTCAGCCGCCGTTCTTCACTCAGGCAGAATTTGGACACGCTGGAGCGTGCGTTTGATCAAGCTGGGGAATTACAGGCACTCGATGAGTTTGAAACTCAGGCGATGACCCTGCTCACGAATCCGAAAACTAAAGACGCATTTGATCTCAGCAAAGAAGACGACGCCACCCGTGACCGCTACGGACGCAATTCCTGGGGCCAGCAGCTTTTGCTCGCCCGTCGTTTGGTCGAAGCAGGCGTTGAAGTTCTGACGAGTAGCCTCAGTGGACCACTCTGTGGTCGCGTGAATAACTGGGACGACCACGCAGTGAATCATCACGTTTTCGATGCGCTACGGTTCCGTGCAAAAGCATACGATCAAGCCGTCTCCGCTCTGATCGAAGACATCTACGACCGTGGACTCGACAAGCGCGTGTTGGTTGTCGTGACAGGGGAATTTGGAAGAACACCGAAAATCAGCCACCAACCCAGCACTGGTGCCGGAAACGCAAGTGCCCCATCTGGCACACGGCAACCAGGTCGCGATCATTGGCCGCGAGCATTCTCCAATATCTGGGCAGGAGGCGGTATTGAGACCGGTCGCGTCATCGGTGCAACTGACAAGCGCGGAGAAGACTCCATTGAGAGAATCTGCACGCCTGGAGATTTCCTGTCAACGATCTATCACCACCTCGGGATCGACTCATCAAACATCTTCATCAAAAACTTCAACGGTCGCCCAACTCCGATTGTCGACCACGGAAAACCAATCCCTGAATTGATGGGTTGATTGACACAGCCAACGCGGGGCTGTGTCAAGAACTCACCCACTCCTACCGTAAAAGCACTGCTGGACAGGCCAGCAGTTGCACACGACACATAAAAAAGCCATCGACAGATTCGCTGTCGATGGCTTTCTTCATGTTACGATCTCAATCGAAATTAAATTCCAGGGATGTCCAACTTCTCAGTCGTGGCGATCTTGCGAATTTTTTGCATTGCTCTCGCTTCGATTTGACGGATACGTTCTTTTGTCACACCGAAGCGGCTGCCGACCTGTTCGAGGGTTTCCGGTTCGGAACCTTTTTCGAGGCCATAACGATGCAGGATGATTCTCCGCTCGCGCTCGTCGAGATTCTCTAGGATCGACATGATCACTTCATGCTGCCGTGAGTTGACGACTTCGTCTTTGAACTGGCTACCACGTTGTTCTTCCGAGAAGGAGAAAACGTCGTCGTTGCCAGTCCGGAACCGGTCGAGAACTTTGTTCTCCGTCGGAATCGAACGGGCGTAGTTCTTCATAATCGCCCATGTGGCGTAGGTAGAGAACTTGTTCCCTTTCGTGTAGTCAAATTTTTCGATGGCGCGCATCAGGGACATATTCCCATCGCTGACCAGTTCGAAGAAATTTACGCTCGGCTTCATGTGGCGTTTCGCGATCGAAACGACAAGTCGCAGGTTGCTGCGGATCAGGAAATTCTTGACCTTAATCCCTTCTTGAATCAACTCTTCGAGTCGATCCAAATCACGACTTTTCGGACGCTGCGGATCAATCTTTTCCTGTAACCGTGCCGCTTCGAACTTCAGATAATTCATCTTGCGGAACCAGTACCCCTCTTCTTCGCGAGTGAGGAGCGGCACCGTGTACATGCTTGCCAGATACTGCGGAAGTCCCGGAGGCGCCTTGACCGTGCGGGCTTTCTTTTCAACGACAGGAGGTTCGCCGAGAATCACTTTGCCAGCATTCCTGCTATGGAATTCCGGACTGTCCATGAATGCAATCGGAGCGTCCAGCAAGAGTCTTGCTCTCACTTCCGTCACGATTCGATAAATACTGGTTTTCGTGCGGCAGAATTCTTCCGCCAGAAGTTCAGCAGACATTCCATTCTGATACCGCTGATAGATTTCCATCTTGCGGTCGTCGTTGAGCGGGTTCGTTGAATTTGGGAAGACTGCGTTCTCCGGATTCTGTTCATCGTATTGTTTGATTGTGTAACGGATTGTCTCTGGGGATCTTTTGAAGATCCGAGACAAACGCCTGCCGACTTCCGCAGGGCACGCTCCATGCATTGCCAGGCGACGCGCCTTCAGAATCATTTCCTGTTTCTCGGCATCGCTGATTTGCGAGAAACGCGAACTGCGATGGACTTCCATCTCATGCCCGGTGACAAATCTGTCAACGGACGAACGCAGGAACCCCACGCGGGAACGATTCCCAAACAGAAAACGCCGACTGACGAGTCCACGTTTCCGCCAACGGTCGACAGTTTTTGTCGAGACGTTGTATCTCTCAGAGAGATCATCAACAGTGAAGACCTGTTCGCCAGCCTGCTCGACAGGAATTTTCGTACTCGCAGACAGTACCTCCACAAATTGCGGAAGATCATGCAGTAGGTCGGCTCCATCAATCGATAGGTCGGGATACTTTTCTGGTCGGTAACCTGTCAGTTGCTCGCAAAGATCTTGATATTTGTAAGACTGATCCGACTCAATTTGAGCCATCAGTTTTTCAGCACGGTCCATTTGCTCCAATCGCTTTTCAATAGGAGCATATTTCTTCTGTTGCTCAGTGAGCTGCTTCAGAACAGGATGATTGAAAATCGCGCTCATCACGTGATCCTCCTCTCTATTAACCTTGCATCTCAATGCTCGTCTTGAACTGAGATGAAGTTTTCAGCAGCGACGTCTTTGGATTCGCTTCTGTCGCCGTTGTGATGTAAACCGCCGTTGTGAGAAGCTGTTCTGGTAAAAACTCTTCCCATCGCAAATTCGTATCAACGAACATTGCCTCTACTGTTAGTACGCAGGATTGGACGCAAAGATTACGAGAAAAGTTCGTATGCGATGCAATTTTCGCAAAATAATGGACAACCCAGTCCAATTAGACATGCAATGCACAAGAGATGCCGCCCGGAGACAGAAGCCTGGAATTAAACACAAGTGATTAACTCACAATCACTTATGATTTACGATCGGAGTCGTGTTGATCGGATTTCACAGCCCAGAATTCGAATCATGTCGTAATTTGATACAAACGTGACCTCAATTTGAGGTCACACTCCTGCACAAAAATGCACTATCTGAGAATCGAGAAGCTGCGATTCAGACACCGCGAACCCGAAGAAACCCAGCGATTCCAACGACGACCGCTGCGAGAATGAGTGTCAAAGCCGACCAGAATCTTGAATTCTGTCGCATTTTCTCGAAGGCTGATGCCCGACCAGGCAGAACGGACGCGAAAAAGAAAACCACGAAGGCGACCAGGATCTTGATCCCCATATACATGTGGTATTTCTTGTCGTCCACTTCAGCGTGGGCAGGTGCGGCGACTGCCAAGTAGTTGTAAAACCCGGTGAAAATCAGGAGTCCAATTGCCATCCCTACGTAGGCTCTCCATTTCTTCATCACTCGTTCTTTGAATGCGTCATGCTCTGCATCCGGAAGTTCTTTCGCGGCTGGGGCGAGAACCAGAAACATGAACAACGATCCACCAAAGAGCAGAATAGCCCCCAAAATGTGTAAAACACGGGAAAGAACGTCGAGTGGGAAAAGATCCATGGCAATCACTTTCGGAATGTGAACTCAAAATCTAAGTCGGCGAGAAGTAATGGATGTTGCATAGTAACGCGAACAGGTTTGAAATTTCGACCGCACTCAGATACTTTCTCGGTTCTGTCAGTACATCAACTCAAATTTTTAATATCAGGAGTCTTGCTATGGGGCGTCCAGTCACCTTGTTTACAGGCCAATGGGCAGATCTTCCACTAGAAGAACTGGTCAAAAAGGCGAAAGCGTTTGGGTACGATGGACTCGAACTGGCCTGCTGGGGTGACCATTTCGAAGTCGACAAGGCTCTTTCAGACGACACTTACTGCGCGAAGAAGAGAGACCTCCTTGAACGGCACGACCTGAAACTGTTCGCAATCTCCAATCACCTCGTTGGTCAGGCGGTTTGCGACAACATTGACCAGCGGCATCAAGCAATCCTTCCGGAGTACGTTTGGGGAGACGGCGACCCATCTGGTGTGACTGAACGGGCTATCGAAGAAATGAAAAACACAGCGCGAGCGGCTCAAAAGCTGGGAGTGAGCGTTGTGAATGGATTCACCGGATCGAGCATCTGGCCATACATCTATGATTTCCCGCCGACGCCACCAGCAATGATCCAAGCAGGTTTCCAGCAATTTGCTGACCTTTGGAATCCGATTCTTGATGTGTTCCAGGAATGTGGAATTCGCTTCGCCCTGGAAGTCCATCCAACGGAAATTGCGTTTGATATTTATTCTGCCAAGACAGCTCTGGAAGCCATCGGTCATCGTGAAGAATTCGGATTTAACTTTGATCCAAGTCATCTGATCTGGCAAGGTGTTGATCCTGTCGAATTTATTCGTGAATTCCCGAACCGAATTTATCACGTTCACATGAAGGATGCCTCCACAACCTTGAACGGTCGCAGTGGAATTCTTTCCAGCCATCTTTCGTTTGGCGACCCGCGTCGAGGTTGGGACTTCCGCAGTGTTGGTCTCGGTGGAGGTCGCTTCTAAGAAATCATTCGGGCATTGAACGCGGTCGGTTACCCGGACGATATGCCGCTCTCTGTTGAGTGGGAAGATTGCGGCATGGACCGCGATCAAGGAGCCGCTGAGGCCGCGGACTTCTGCCATAACATCGATTTCAAATCAAGTGGTGTTCGCTTCGATGCAGCCTTTGGTGATTAACGGACGCACAAATTCAATATCGAATTTCAAGAGCCTCCGTCGTTTTGACTGCGGAGGCTCTTTGCGTGATGGACCATGATCATACATTTCAAAACAGAGCGATTGGCAGCTCAATCTCCTTTGCGGAGTCTTCTCTGCTGGATGATCGTTTTGACCTCTTTGAGCGGATGTGCACCGCCTCCAGTTGAAGAAATTCCCGATGTCGACTTCGCACTGCATAATGAACAGGCAATCGACCGCTACCTCAAACAATTGCTTGACTCAGAGGATCGGAAGATTACTGGCTTTACAGAAGCGGCGCGTTGGGGGCGCATTCAGATTGTGGAAGAGTTGCTCGGCAGCGGCATGGATGTCGACGCGCAGGACGAATATGGTCGCACAGCACTGGTTCTAGCTGCATCTGGTGGACAACTGGAGATTGTCGAATTACTGATTGAGCATGGAGCGAACGTCAACTTTCAGGGAAAGGGTAACGGATTCACACCTTTAATCGCTCTGCTTGGCGCACTGCATTCGGAGCGAGTTTATTCTCTTGGTGTTCAGATTTTTCTTGATGCCGGAGCGCAAACGACCTTCAAAGACCAAAATGGTCGAAACGCAATTGACTGGGTTCAGATTCGAATCAAAGAAGGGCGCTTGCCGCCTGAATTTTTGAATGAATTGAAAGCCAGGCGTCAGCACCCGAAAGAAGAGGCTCAACGACAATCTGTGCGCGAGACTTTGATTTAAAGGTGAACCCCAATCTCTGATCATGCTGCGCAGGCCAGTCACCTTCTGCGAAAATTTGTATCACTTGCAGGCACAAGAATGGATCCGCAGATTTTGAAGAGAGGCGCAGATTTTCAGGGGCAAGGCGAGTGGAGAGAGTCAGTTCCCTGAGCTTCGGACGCGAAGGGAATTCAGTTTTGGAACACTAATAACCACTAAGTCACACTAAGAATTCTCTTTATTTGTGTTGATCAGTGAAGATTAGTGTTCCAAATTTCTTCT
>JAJDEL010000145.1 GCA_029259835.1 Planctomicrobium sp.
GATGACAATTCGGCTGATCGAAAGTCAGCTTGACTTGAAGGATTCAACTGGAAACGTGTTGACGCGATGGGCGCCGGTGACAGGGACTTATCATTCCGTTCCTGGAATGAATTCGCAGCAGACGTTGATTTTAGCGGCTCCGATACAAACTCTCGAAAATGAAGTCGAGTCGACTGGCAGATTACAGGTCAACGCTAATTGGTCTGGTGCGGCGACACCAACAAATGCAGAAACATTGACGCTTGACATCGACTGCGTTCAGCAACCGCTGGCAGCTTTGGAACCGTTGCTGGAAGCGTACTTCCCGACACTGTTTCCGCTGGAACCTGTCACTGGGAAGTTGATCGGAGCGGTTGATCGCGTTGGTCAAGAAGAGTTGATGATCAAACTGGCGACACAGTTTGTTGATCACCGTTCAGGCGTGACGAGTCAGCCTCCTATTGCAATTGATATCGACGCAGCGTATTCGCAAGACGGCGACCGCATTGATGTCCGTCGACTCTATGCGCAACTTGATGAGACTTCGCTTGATGTTCAAGGAGAAGTGACCGACGTTTCCGGAAAGCAAATCGTTGATGCACGAGGCCAGTTTCAATCGCCTGCGGAGGGGCTGGCGAAACTACTGCCGGTGGAGATTCGTGACAACATCAAATTTAAAGACGTCGAAATCTCGGACCTCTCGATGAAAGGCCCACTCCGACCTGACCCTGATAAGCCGTTTGATTTTGTTTTCGAACTTTCTACGAACGTGAGTTGGAAAGAGGCGACGGCTTACGGGCTGAAGTCGAATGATGGGAAAGTGAAGCTGTCGATGCTGGGGCAACGGCTGGAAATGACTCCGATCAATCTTCCTGTCAGCGGCGGGCACATTCGTCATCTGCCGAGTTTTGATCTTCAATCTAAGCCGATGACTGTCTCCGTCAAGAAAGGATTGATGCTTGATCGCGTCGCCTTGACCGACGAAATTTGTCGGGACTGGCTGCGGTACGTTTCGCCTGTTCTTTCAAACGCGACCAGCCCGAGCGGAACGTTTTCGCTGACGACCGAAGCTGGGGCGTTTCAGTTAAACAAAATGGGTGAAGCAAAATTGGCCGGCACTCTCCAGATTCACAAAGCTCAGGTCAGACCAGGACCAATGGCGAAACAAATTGTGGATACCGTGAGTGCTGTGCGGATTCTCAAAGGCAAGGCGGGAGGACAAAGGGAGATTCTCTTAATGACGCTGCGGGACCAATCGGTTCAGTATCAGGTCGTTGACGGACGTGTCTATCACGCTGGCTTTCAGTTCGAGATCGGCAACTTTGCATTCGCCAGCAATGGTTCCGTCGGATTCGACGACACGCTGGACATCGTCGTCTCAATGGCCTTCCCAGACGAACTCGTCAATCGCGGACCGATCCTGGGTGTCCTCAAAAATGAAACACTCGACTTTCGAATCACCGGCACAATCAACAAACCGGTTATTGACAGATCTTCACTCAAAGACATCGGCAAACGCATCGGTATCAACGCTGCCGGCGGATTGCTCGAACAGCTTCTGGAACGTCGTCAAAAGAAGGGTAAACGTGACAGGTAGACGAAGCTCACCACATGGATTAATTTCTACGTGCCGAATGTCTCCGGTACTCACCGTCCTCATCATAATGGCCGTTGGATGTAGCCGGTCGAATCAGGACAGTCCAGATCAACCAGCGGCGGAATCAACCAAAGTTGTCGGTGACTTCATTCTTAGCACCGGCTTCAATCCTCAAGGAGAGAATTCAAAACGATCACAAATCACATCCCCCAACGAGTCACAAGTTCGTCGTGCCATTGAGGAAATGGATTGGTCGGATCCGCGCACTTCCCCGGGTGTTGCCATTTACTCCAACCACAGGAACAGTTCCATCGGGTATAAGTATTTGGAACTGGACTCACTCAGTGAACCAGAACTGAGAGTCTTTTGGTCCGAGCGGCCTGATCCAGAAAAGCCGTGGAACCACCTCTGCTCCCAAGAATCCATCCCTGAGAAACTTGCCGCAGATTTGCTGGCCTCGTATCTGAACGAGGATGCAAAGTACAAAACGCAAATCGAGTGGATCGACGGGGATGAATTAGAGTAATCACGCAGGCCACGCCAGCAGCCTTTGACACACTGCCACAGGTCATTCGAGCAGGTGCGAACATGACATCAACTGTCCCTATGACGTCGGAAAAGAGTCGTTTACTATCTGCATGGAGGTGGACGACGAGCAACGAGGATTCGTACACGGATGAAGACTTTCGAACCCTGCACGTCTGGCTTGGAATCTTCGACGCGATGACTCCCGTAGAACGCAACAAACCATGGATCGTTAGAGAACCTTCTCGAGCTACCCGAGTCGCCGCGGGAGCAGGCACAAAAGTCACCAAAGTTGAAGAGTGCTTGAAGGCTTGGATTCGTGAATTAGGCTTTCTAAATCCTCGCTGGAACAATTCACAGTTGTGTAAAAACACCCATTCTAAATTGCTTGTTGGCACATGCCCCTGGTGTGGATCGCCAATCAAGCTGAACTCGCAATAGGAAATATGTACTGCATACCATCCTCCAAGATGGGTGTTTGGTGGACACTCGCGATGAACTCGAAGCACTCGCCCACGAAGCCATTGAACTCGCCAACCGACAAAACCTCCTACGCGGCTTTATCAAAAGCACCAAACTCCCCTTCCAGTTCGACCTCCCACCGCGCAAACATTAAACCGACACCCAGTAACACGACACCTGCTCGGAAAATCTCAATCGGCTCTTGCAGGAACAGTAATGCAAGTACGACGAAACCTGAGCCAAATAGCGGAATCCCAGAATCCCAGCGGCATTCTGATTCCTTGCCTTGAAGCCTGTAGACAACGAATTGAAGGAAGGTGAGATAAAAGTTTAAGATGCAGAGAAGTCCACCTAACGCAAAAAACAGGTAACCAAAAGAAGCCTGGGTTACCAAGGGGCTTCCATCATGGTGACGATTTCGGTTGCCAGTTGATCGACGGCGTCTTGCGTTGCGGTGGCAAGAGATTGGCCTGCTTCTGGGGCGAAACTCGCATGGGCGATCGCGTGCGTCAGTTGCGGGCCGACAGGCGTTGTTCGCTGTGCCAGAACGGCGCCGGTGCGATTGTCGATCCAGGTCACTTCGATGCCGATCGCAAGTTCGAGTTCGCGCGGCTCATCGTAGCGATTCTGATTTGCGGACCGTTTATTGATACTGACGATCTTTCCGGTCAAGTGAGTGTCTGCCTGCGGGCCTTTCATCAACCGGAACGGCGTGTTCAGCTCGATTTTCTTGTGAACAGCCTCGGTCAATTGCAATTCATATCCCCGGCGAAACGTTTCGTTTGTAAACGTCGGGACATCGACAGAGCGAACTTCCGAACCATACGGACTCCCAACGATATACCCACACCCTGATTGGAAAACGAGTCCCGCTAGAGCGGCAATCGTCAAGGCAGAGCGAAGTTGAAATCGGGAATGAGAGCGGGTCAAGTTAGGCTTTCATACAACTTACAGGGAAACCTTGCCTGGTTGGTCTTCCGGTGTCGGGACCGGTTTCAATTTAGGAGGTTCTTCGGCTTTGCGAAGGAAGCCGAAGATGCTGCGTTTCGGTTTTTCCTCAGCTTCTTTCTGCTTCACGTTCGGTTTTGACTTTGATTGAGGAAGTTGAACTCTGGCGGCTTGCGGTGACGACTCTGTAT
>JAJDEL010000146.1 GCA_029259835.1 Planctomicrobium sp.
GCACTTATATCAAACGCTTCACGAACATTCTTTGCTGAAAGCAAATTGAACGCGTTCTGCAAGTGCTCGTCCATCTCCTGCATGAGCGGTTCTTGCAGTTTTCTTGCGCGATCCAAAGAAGTCATCAACTGCCGGCGATCCTCCAACCGCCCCATCGTCAGATTCCTTGGCAAACTTAAATTCTGGACACGAAAGTTGCGATCATTCGGATCGGAGTTGGTGATAAATGGATTCACACCACCTGGCAGGTAGGCTGAGTAATGGAACAAGTTGTCAGTCCCGCCACGAAGGTGTGGCACTCCCAGGTATGGCGGCATCCCTTTGCGATTTGCTCCTCTTAAGTGTGCGACCGCCGAACCCATAGAAGGTCTTCGTTGTCGGCGGTTGTCTGGTGCATTGAACGCAGGACCTTCAAAGCCGGTCAGCATCCAGTGATTCCCTTTCGTATGATCCCCAGATCCATGATTGACAGTTCGAATCACACTTAAATGTTCCGCAATCTCAGCCTGCTGCGGCATGAGTTCGCCAAACTGAATTCCAGGCACTTTTGTCGAGATGGCTCCGAATGGTCCGCGATACTCCTTCGGAGCGTACGGCTTCGGATCCCAGGTTTCCATGTGTCCCGGACCACCACTCTACCAGAACAGAATAACGGAAGTTTCCTTGCGATCTGGACGAATCGCATTCGCCGCCTGAAGTCGAGAAAGATCGGCGAGTCCCAATCCGCCGACACCCAACATTCCAGCTTGCACGAAGCTGCGCCTCGTCAGTCCGTCGCAGTATTTTGCTTTCTCAGCAGTAATACGTAGCATGGGTTTCTCGGTTGAAAACTGTCACGGTTGTTCTCGTGACTTTCTAAGATCTTAAAATCTTATCGGTAAATCTGGTCGAACTCAATTCCCATTTCCTTGGAGGAGGCGCCAACCGGCATGACCTCCTCTACTTTTGTAGAGGAGGAATCCATTCTTTGAGGGTTTTGAAATCCCTCTTGATTGCAGCGAAATGTTCGGAAACCAATTCCGGTTTCCGATGATCGAGGTATTCTTCATGCAGTGAGATCGGGCCTTCAAAACCAGACTGTGCAAGCATTTTGAAGAAGCGGGGATCGACAATACCTTCCCCCAGTGGCACGTTTGTCGGCTTTTTGCCGACCCAGTGGGCGTCTTTAACGTAAACCGTATCCAGATGTGGGCGAATCATGTTGAACGTAATCGGCCAACTCATCCCCCCTTCAACCGAGGCATGCCGAATGTCGTAAGCAACTCCGATTTCCTCAGGAGAGATTCCTTCAAGCACTTCACGTAAATCCCAGAGTGCGGCACCGAGTTGCTTGTTACCTGCGTGGTTTTGATATACCGCCTTGATTCCGAACTCCTTGTTCATCGCCGCCAAGTCACGAAAAGCTGGTCGCCATTCATTGATCTGTGCGATGACCGGACGTTTCAAATCGTACGTATAATACTTCATTCGATACCGCTGGATGCCCAGCCCCGCTGCGACCTTCAGCACCTTGGCGGTCATTGGGTCATTCGGGTCATTGATGTCGCTCGTCAGCACGGTGATTTCAAGATTCCGCTTGGCCAGCGCTTCGACCAGCTTCGGGAGTTCGTCCGCAACCTGCCTAGGCTCGATATGGCCACCTTTGCGAATCGGTGCTTCAATCCCATCGAACCCAAGTTCCGCAACACGATCCGCCAATTCATCAAATGAGAGCGAATTAAACGGTTTCGTAAAAACACAAATCGGATTGACCGATTGTGGTTTCTCTTTTGCCAATGTCATTTTTGACGCAGCCACCGCCGCAACTCCAGCCGCGATTGCTTCGCGACGCGTAAATTGTTTGTTCATTCGAAATGATTCCTTTCCAGAGATGATACATTTCTATAGTAGCAGGCTGAATACTACCCCAACACATGCGTTGCCAAAACTCTTTGCAGGTCGTAGATATTCACCTTTCGGTTGAATTTTTTGGCGACTGGTGTGTCGTCACTGCCGATCCAAATTTTGAGTTCGGCGTCGAGGTCGAAATGTCCGGCGGTTTCGATACTGAATTTCGTAATCTTGGAATAGGGTACCGAAAAGTAGCTCGTCTTCTTTCCGGTCATTCCCTGAATGTCGACAATGATCAATCGTTTATTCGTAAAGACGTATGTATCGCGGATAACAACAAAACCGATTTCGACTTCTTCTCCTTCAGCCATTAATTGACCATATTTCGATTCCAGTTTCTCTGCGTCAATGACACCAGCGTTGCCGATGATCCCTGATAGTAATCCCATGCTGAGTCCTCTCCTGATTCCAACTTGTGCGTTATCTGATCAGTCTACGGAAAAAACGGTGGCACTGCGACAACGGATTCACCGGAAATCATTTTCTGCACGTGAACTGAAACTCGGTCCACGACTCGATTGATCAATTCCTGACCAGCTTTGGCAGTTGCTTTAGAGGGTGATGAATCGCTTTGATTCGTTAACTCGTGCTGACGAATGTTCTCCGGAAACTGAGCCATCGCGAAGGCTGTTTCAAACTCTTGTGCGTGACCTGGAATTGACTTTGTTTCCAGGAGTTCGGCATCATCGCTATTGAGGACGTTCCAGTACGGTAGGAATTGAAGGTTCACCTGAAAGCGGCGTAACATCTGATCCCAAACCGCTTCGCAGGGGACAATGTTCCCACCGTGACCATTAAGAACCAGAACATTTGTAAACCCGGCACGAACAACGCTATCGATCAGATCGGTCAATACCGCCAGAAATGTGGCTGGGCTGAGAGTCAGCGTTCCCAGGTGGCTCATGTGATGTTCGCTGATTCCTGCCATGAGTCCCTGGGCAATCAACACATTCGGGCTGAGTTTCTGAGCAACGCCGTCGGCGATTAAATTTACGCTTCTCCAGTCGTGTTCCATCGCCAAGTGTTCCAGATGCTGCTCAATAGCGGCAACAGGAATAATGCAGGCTTTCAAATCGCCGGTGGCGAATCGCTCACGAAATTCTTTTCGCGTATGTTTGTGGAGATGAATCAGTGGTTGGTCAGGCATTGTTGGCTCGTTGAGGAGTGAGGGGGGAAGTGCCTAGGGGCTAGTGATTCTTGCCCCTAAGCTCTGCTTCGCAAGAGATTGAATGAACGTTCTGTAAATTTGTCTGGCGAGTTGGCGCAGGTGGTTGGTGATCTTTAGAATGCTGTGACGAATCAGTAAACAAACATATTCTCAGTGAAGGCAAAGTTTGCCTTCGCTGGTATTGTCTTAATACGAATAGAGGTTGTCGATGAAGCGGACACTTTTTTTGTCACTTGTTTTCGTGGGAATGTCGGTCGTAAGCTTACAAGCCCAAGATGGTTTTCGACCGATCTTTGATGGAGAGTCACTTAAAGGCTGGAAAGGGGAAGAAGGCCGGTGGGAAGTCAAGGATGGAACCATCGTCGGCGAAACAACGCCTGCGAAGCCGCTCGATCACAATACATTCCTCGTTTGGGATCAGGGTGAAGTCGACGATTTCGAACTGCGGCTGCAGTTCCGCATCTCAGGTTCAGACAAAGCGAACAGCGGAATTCAGTTCCGTGGGACGCAACGCGAAGATGGTCACGTCATCGGCTATCAAGCCGACATCGACCGCGCTGGCAACTGGATTGGATCACTTTACGACGAAGCAACCGGTCGTGGTCCGCTGGCGAAACGTGGGAACAAATCTGTCATTACCGACGCGGGAGAAGTGAAGCCGCAGCAGGTTGCCGACGCGGCTGAACTTCTCAAGAACATCAACATCGATGGCTGGAACGACTATTCCATTTCCGCCCGTGGCAATCACATCGTCCTGAAAATTAACGGGAAAGTGACTGCCGATGTCACCGATAACGACCCGAAGGGCCTCGACCGATCTGGACTTCTGGCACTGCAATTGCATACCGGACCGCCGATGAAGATCGAGTTCAGAAAGATTCTTCTGAAACGATTCCCATTGCAAGAGGACTGGAAGAAAGTCGTTTTCGTCGCTGGCACTCCAAGTCACGGTTACGCCTCTCATGAACACAACGCTGGCTGTAAATTGCTGGCGAAGAAGCTGGGCGAATCGGGAGCGAACGTTGTTTCAACCGTTTACACAAACGGCTGGCCGAAGGATCCAACAGCATTCGACAACGCCGATACGGTTGTCTCGTACTGCGATGGCGGCGGGCGACACTATTTGAATAACAACCTCGACCAGTTTCAGGAACTCGTCGACGAGCGCGGTGTCGGGCTTGTCTGCGTTCACTACGCAGTCGAAACGGTCATCGGCAAAGAAGGAGACAGTTTCCTTAAATGGATCGGTGGTTTCTTCGAGCCTAACTGGTCAGTCAATCCGCACTGGACACCAAAGTTCACAAACTTGCCGAAACATCCTACGACCAGTGGCGTGAAGCCGTTTGAAATCAACGATGAATGGTACTACCACATGCGGTTTGTGCCAGACATGAAAGGTGTGACACCGATTCTTTCGCAGCTTCCACCGCGCGACACATTGAGCCGTCCTGATGGCCCACACTCCGGCAACCCATACGTTCGTGATGCCGTTATGCAGCGAAAAGAGACTCAGCATGTTGCCTGGGCTTATGATCGACCAAATGACAAAGGACGCGGCTTCGGTTTCACTGGCGGACACTTCCACAAAAACTGGCAGGACGACAACTTCCGAAAACTCGTGCTGAATTCGATCCTTTGGACAGCCAACGCTGAGGTTCCGAAAGAAGGTGTCAATTCTCCGACACCGACTCAGGCAGAACTCGACGCGAATCAGGATTACCCTAAGCCGGGAAGTAAAAAGCAGTCAAAAAAAAACGGTAAAAAAACGGTTACGGTCGCCAAAGTAGCAGGTAAAGCAGAAACAAAGCCTGTTGCGACATCGAAAGTCGTGACGACAAAAACACCTGGTCATGCTGAAGAACTGACCGCCAGTATTAAAGGGGCCAAGAAGTTATTTCTCGTCGCAACCGATGGTGGAAACGGTTTCAGTTGTGATTGGGCAAACTGGGCCGAGCCACGACTAATCGCAGAAGGAACCGAGAAGAAACTCACTGATCTGAAATGGGTCACAGCCGTCAGTGATTGGGGCAAAGTTCAAATCGGCAAGAATGCCGGTGGGGGCGATATGAAAATCGCTGGAAAACCGGTCGCCTATGGAATCGGCATGCACGCAAATTCGGTGATCGAGTTTGACCTTCCGAAAGGACACGCCTTTACGACATTCAAAGTGCGTTGCGGTCTCGACAATGGTGGAACTGATCAGGCTGGCGGAGGATCGTCGAGCGTTCAGTTCTACGTTTTCGCCGAGCGTCCGAGTTCAGTTTTCCTCGCCAAAGCCAGTAGCACGGCTAGCGTTGCGACCGCGAGCCACGAATCGGCCGATGCGGTTGAGCAACTCAAAGTTCACGAACAACTCGAAGCTACTCTCTTCGCCTCGGAGCCAATGATGTCGAACCCGGCATCGATGGACATCGATCATCTTGGACGTGTTTGGGTTTGTGAAGCAATCAATTACCGCGCATTTCGCAATAAAGATGTGATCGGCGACCGCGAAGAAGGGGACCGCATCCTGATCCTTGAAGACACCAACGGAGACGCGAAAGCAGACAAGTCGACCGTCTTTTATCAAGGACACGATGTCGATTCCGCACACGGTATTTTGATACTCCCAACTCCCGGTGGGAAAGGTTTACGGGCACTCATTTCTGCTCATAACGAAGTCTTCTTTCTGGTCGATGATGATGGAGACATGAAGTCTGATCGCAAAGAAGTTCTCTTCACTGGAATCGGTGGCGGACAGCAGCATGATCACGGAGTCCATGCGTTTCACTTCGGTCCCGACGGCAAACTTTACTTCAACTTCGGGAACGTTGGAGTTCAGATCAAAGACAAGACCGGACAACCGATCATCGACAAAGCTGGCAACGTAGTGAAGGCATCACGAACACCGTACCAGGAAGGGATGGTCTTTCGCTGTAATCTCGATGGCAGCGAGTTCGAAACACTCGGTTGGAACTTCCGCAATAACTGGGAAGCTTGCGTCGACTCTTTCGGAACGATCTGGCAATCCGATAACGACGACGACGGCAACCGTGGCGTTCGCATTAACTACGTCATGGAGTACGGCAACTATGGATACAAAGACGAATTCACTGGTGCAGGCTGGAAAGAGTACCGCACCGGTTGGAAAGACGAAATTCCACTACGGCACTGGCACCTCAACGATCCTGGTGTCATGCCGAACTTAGTCCAAACAGGTGCCGGAGCACCGACCGGAATTTGTATTTATGAAGGTGACTTGCTCCCAGAAATCTTCCGCGGACAACCAAT
>JAJDEL010000147.1 GCA_029259835.1 Planctomicrobium sp.
ATTACGGCACAGCTCAACAAGCTTCGTGAATCGATTTCCACACCGGATTGGGACGAGACTCTGGCAGAGACTTTCCCACACATGCCACCCATATCTATAGACTATGCTGTCCTCGAACAGAGCGAAAAAATCACCGTTGTCGAAGCCACGTTTGACTGGGATGATGTCGGAAGTTGGGAGGCGATGTCGAGGCTGCACGCCCCAGACGAATCAAATAATACAACTGTTGGGCCGACATGTTTGGTCGACTCCCAAGGCTGCATTGTTCGTTCGGTGGATGAGCACGTTGTGACTCTGCTGGGAATGGAAAACTGCATTGTTGTGCATACTCCCGATGCGACTCTCGTCGCGGACCGCAGCGATGAAGACGCCGTTCGAAAACTGGTCGCTACATTGAAGGAGCAAGGTTATGACAACGTCCTCTAAGGATACGTCCTCTGAAGAATTTCCGAGCGAAGGACAACTCCTGGGAATCGACTACGGAACTGTGCGCGTCGGGATTGCGATCTCCACGCGAGAGCAAAACATCGCCAGCCCGCTGGAGATTTACAATCGCCGAAACGAACGCCTCGACGCTGTCTACTTCAAGGAAATCACCGACGAATACCGCATCAAAGGGTTAGTCGTCGGCTTACCGATGCACATCAATGGCGAAGAAGGAGAGACCGCGCGCCATGCTCGCGAATATGGCGCCTGGCTTGTTGAAGTCACCGGGCTGCCTATTCTCTTCTGGGACGAACGCTTCACCTCTTCCGTCGCGGAAGATTATTTGATTGGTGCAGATATGACTCGCAAGAAACGCAAAAAACGCCTCGACATGATCGCCGCTCAAATCATGCTTCAAGCTTGTCTTGAAACCAGAGCCAAGCGAGAAAAAATGCAAGAAGAAGAGAGTCAAAACTGCGATTCGCACGAAGAAAACTAAGGACTTATCCGTATCTCCCTTTGGATTGGTTCTTTCCAATTAGAAAACAGTAAACATAGTGACACAACGAATGCTCCACAAACAATTATTCTTACTGATAATCTGTACCGCTGCCGTATTACTCGCAGCTGGTTCGAGCAATGCACAAGAGGCTGCTGCCCCGGCAAGCGATATTCTCTTCTACGCGATGGGAGATGTCCCTTACACCGCGAGTGATGATCTGTTGCTTCCGAAACAGATTGCCGAATTGCCAACGGACGGGGCCTTCGTCGTTCATGTTGGTGATATCAAAGGCGGGGCGCCCCCTTGCCTGCCAGGAATTTACGACAAAGTGGACCGAATGCTCCGCGAGTGCAAGACGCCGCTCTTTATCATCCCCGGCGACAATGAATGGAACGACTGCCTGATCCCTAGTCCTGAGACGGCTTGGGGGTATTGGGTCAAGCACTTCATGCGATTCGATCAAAACTGGCAGCACAACCTGCCTGTCTTTCGCCAGCTTGATAGAGAAGAAAATTTTTCGTTCGTCATCGACAATGTGTTGTTTCTGGGGATTAACATCGTCGGCGGACGCGTTCACGATGAGGAAGAGTGGAAGGTTCGGCTGCAACAGGATTTCGACTGGGTCCAAAAGAACATGGACCACTACGGTGAAGACCTGAGTTCGGTCGTCCTGTTCGGTCATGCACATCCCAACCCATCGCACAAGCTCTTCTTTGAACAGTTCAACGTCCTCGCGAAGAGCTTTGAAAAGCCGATTTTGTACCTGCACGGAGACGGTCATACCTGGGTTCACGATCATCCGTTCGAAGCCAAGAACATTCTCCGTGTGCAAGTCGATCAGGGAGCCAAAGGTCCACCTGTTCAGGTGAGAGTGACCAACGATCCGGAGGAGCCATTCAAATTTGACCGCCGCCTGCCGGAGCCCGTGCCTCCCAAGCCTGAACCTGTACCCACAAAGGCTGAGTAGCGAACGAAGGTTACGTTGTATTCCCCTCACCCCAACCCTCTCCCCACAACAATGTCAGAAGAAAGTTCAATGCTTTACTGTGGGGAGAGGGGACTCTTCGAGGGCGACTGATGAACGGATGCACCTCCTCCCTTCTCTCTCCGAAAGTCGTCTTTGAAGCAGAACGGAATTGAATTAGAATCGAGGCAATTCCCTATGGTTTTGCGAATGGATTCGCCATGTACATTTCGGTCGTTGTTCCGGTTTTCAACGAAGAAGAAAACATCCCCATCCTTCATGGAGAAATTTCGGAAGTGATGGCGGCTGAGGTTCTCGATTACGAAATTGTCTTTGTGGACGATGGTTCGACGGATAGTTCGGTTGCGGTTCTGGAAGAACTCTCAAATCGAGATCCGAGAGTGCGACTTGTCGAATTGCGACGCAACTTCGGACAAACCGCAGCGATGCAGGCAGGGCTTGATACAGCGGTAGGGGACGTATTGATCACCCTAGATGGGGATTTGCAAAACGACCCTGCGGACATCCCACAAATGTTGGGAAAGATCGCTGAAGGGTACGACTTGGTTCATGGGTGGCGAAAAAACCGACAAGATAAATGGTTGACTCGCAAACTCCCTTCGAAGGTTGCGAACTGGATCATTTCCAAAGTCGTTGGTTTTCAGATTCACGATTTGGGCTGCACACTCAAAGCGATACGTCGCGAAATCGCCGATGAAATTGAACTCTATGGGGAGATGCACCGATTCATTCCGATCCTCGCAAATCAACGGGGTGCAAAATGTATTGAGGTCCCCACGAATCACCGAGCGCGTCAATTCGGAGTATCAAAGTATGGTCTCTCCAGAACGATTCGAGTTGTCCTTGATTTGCTGACAGTCAAGTTTCTTCAGGACTATTTGACGAGTCCAATGAAACTCTTCGGTCGTTTGGGATTCGGCTGCTTCGCTGTCGGTGGAGTTTCGCTCTTTGCAACTATCTGGATGAAATCGATGTCCGCTGTCGACATGACTGGAAACCCACTGCTCATGCTCACGGTCCTCTCCATCATGGCTGGGATACAGCTCCTCAGCCTTGGTATCTTGGGGGAAATCAACTCAAGAATTTACTTCGCCCTCGAAGAGAAACGCCCTTACACAATCGGGCGAAAAATCGGTTTTCCGAGACCACTTCAGGTGCATGAAGCCGAAGACAAAGCGGCTTGACTCGCTCGCCAACATTAGCGCGGTGAGATGTATTCAACAGACGCTGGCTCAAACCGCTCTAAAGGGGGAAGCGTTGTCTGGACCCCTTCTTTGGGAACATCGATTTTGGCCGTCCAGACAATGCCATTGAGGATGAACCGCCGCAGGTCTTCGTTGCTCCAGTTTTTGTAGAAGTGTGGCATGACGATTCCGAAGCCACGTCCCCCATCAGTTCGTTCGACACACCAGGAGACCGTCTCCTGCTTTGGCTTCTCTGGTGGCAACATTGAGGTTGCCAGCGCAGTCACATTCGGCGCGAGCTTGTTTTCATCGTCTCCGAAGTAGTTGTTGATGTACGGCTCATCACGCAGTGTGAATTCCTTCCAACCTCTGGAGATTGGATGCTGTTTAGCCGCTGGGCTGATCGTGGCAGCCGGATAGATTTTCGCAATTGAAGTATGGTGCGGGCATGAGCGGTTCGCAAAGTACCCACCCATCCAATGCAAGAGCGGGTGCTCACCGTTCTCCTGAACGTCGTCTCCCAATAGTCCCGTCGCGTAGTGAACACAGACGATTCCACAGCCGCGCTCCATCATCTCTGCAAGATCTGCAAGGTTCTGCTTGGGATTGGGAAACCGGTTCGGCGGGAATGTGTCGCCGATGAAAACAACCGTAGCAGCGGAGGCTCTCATCGTTTTATCCTGCGGCCATTCGGTGACCACGTCAGCACGAATATCCGGAACATTGAGCATGTTCTCGACGCAGTATTTCATCACGCGTCCACCGGCCGCAGCTTCATGCGAACCTGGAGGATGTCGACTGGGGCCGACAACAATCAGCACACGCCCCGGTTCCGCAGTCAGGCATGGAGAAGTGATAAAGAGTACGACCATCAGAGCCGCGATCCGTTTTTTCATCGATAGACACCATCTGAGTTTCACGATTATTCAACAAGGTGCTCTATTGTCCTGGTTCGTCAGCTTTCTGCAAACGCCTGCTCAGAATTCCGTAACCAGTGATAAGTAAGCTTGTGAAATCCTGTTTGGAAACGTCTCAATCATGTTTCGATAGGTCGTTGATCAATCTGTTTCATGGTTGAAACAAAATTGTGATCGAAATGTAAGGCAGTCAAGACATCCTTCAAATGACTGTTCCATCTTCATTGGCATGAGGTCATTGTTGTGTGTAATTTTGCCACATAATCCTCTGAAAACGAGCAATTTGTGTACACAATACCGATGTTCGAAAAATATCATCCCGCAAGGTACGCCACGTGCTTTGATCTGTTGTCACGTGGCCTCATGTTGCAGATTGTCAACATAGCATGC
>JAJDEL010000148.1 GCA_029259835.1 Planctomicrobium sp.
TCAGTTCATCTAGAATCGTCTGTGCCTTCCAGGCAAAGATTCCGCAGTTCCAGTAGAAGGTTTTTTGTCGAATGTATTCTTCCGCCGTCGCTCGATCTGGTTTCTCTCGAAACGAAGCGACTTCGAAAACGCCTGAGCGTAACTCCGTTTTGCGTTCGATATATCCAAACCCGGTCGCAGGTGACGTCGGCGGCACACCGAACAGAACCAAACGTTCCGGGTCGTCAGTCACAACATCTACTGCCGTTTGCACAGCGGCCTGGAATTTCTCATGAGGCGCAATAATATGATCGGCAGGCATGACCAGCATGATCGCATCAGGATCTTCCGCTGCTAACAGCATTGCCGCTAAGCCGACACACGGAGCCGTGTTTCGCGCACACGGTTCTGCTAGTAAATGTGTCTGGGGAATTTCAGGCAGATGTGCTGCGGTTGTGTCGATCATCGATTCGTTCGTCACGACCCAAAATCGTTCACCCGGAATCGTCGGTTGGCAGCGGTCAAACGCAGACTGAATCAGTGATCGTTCGCCGGACAATGTGAGAAACTGTTTCGGGAGTGCCTGACGACTCAGCGGCCAAAACCGCGTTCCGCTCCCTCCGGCCATAATCACTGCATGAAGCATCGTACTAAAAACTTTCTGGAAGCGGTTCTGAAAAACAGATGAGAACCGTCACTATAGCCAATCAGAATCTGATCCCCCAATGGCGAGAGTCGCCAAATAGAAAAAGTCCCGAAGAACGTCTGTTCCGCGGGACCTGGAGATGCGACATCGCCAATTTTGTTATTTGTGATAGCCGAGTGAGACCATCACGTCGTAGATTTCCTCGAACGTGATGAATCGGCGGCGGTTGCGGACTTTGTAGTCGTCAATCGCTGTTGCTAACTCATCGACTTCAGGCCGATCAGACTTACGTTCATCGGAGAACTGCCGACGTTCTGCCTTCGGGGCGTCTTCAGTAACGCTCTCTCGCCGATTGACAAACTTGTTCGTGACAGGTTCTTTTTCTTGCTGTGCAGGAAACTGCATATCTGACTCCTATAAATGGATACCAATGAAACTTTAGATTCCCAGCGTGATCTTGCATGAAAAAGATCGCCTGAACGGTCATCATCTTCATTGAGTCTGTCCGTCCTGTCGCTTTTGACGGTTGAAGCAGTCGCGCGAGATGGCAATGATTTACCTGCACAAATGAAGTAAACGATTCAATCGGAAAGATCGGAGACTATGGCTGGAAAGACAACAATCCTTGGCGGCGGTGCGATGGCGACTGCCTGTGCAATTCTGCTTGCGGATCACCTTGGTCAAAAAGTCACAATCTGGGCGAGGAATCCGCAGTACGCTGACGACATGCAGGTAACCAGAGAAAACAAACGCCTGCTGCCGGGAATCCGTATTCCTGATGGCGTCGAGATCACTTCAAACATCGAAGCAGCCGTCGCCGGTGCAGAACTCTATGTTGCATCAATCCCTTCAAAGCACCTGCGACAATCGCTCAACACCATCGGTCCTCATTTGAAACCGGAAATTCCGGTCGTCAGCGTTATTAAAGGGATGGAAGCGGATACCTTTCTACGACCAAGTGAAATCATCGCCGATGTCATCGGCAAACGACCAGTCGTTTCACTCAGTGGTCCAAGTCATGCAGAAGAAATTGCAAAGAGGCTCCCGGCGAGCGTTGTGGCTGCGAGTGAAGATGCCGCATTGGCGAAGCAGGTGCAGGAGATGTTTACGACCGACCGTTTTCGGGTTTACACAAACACTGATCTCGTCGGCACCGAACTAGCAGGGGCGCTTAAGAATATCATTGGCATCGCCGCCGGGATCTCAGATGGTCTGGGGTATGGCGACAACGCGAAGTCCGCGATGATCACTCGCGGCATTGTTGAAATCAGCCGCTTCGGCGTTGCCTTGGGTGCCGATCCGAACACGTTTTCCGGGCTGGCAGGAATTGGGGATTTGGTTACCACCTGTGTCAGCCCGCACGGTCGCAACCGCGCTGTTGGCGAGCGCCTTGGACAGGGTGAGACGCTCACACAAATTCTCGACACAATGCAGTCCGTCGCAGAAGGAGTGACAACGACGGACGCAATTCACGGTCTCGCAAAATCGAAAGGGATCGAAATGCCGATCGTGAACGAAGTCTATGATGTTCTCTTCAACGAAAAGTCCCCGCTGGAAGCGACGAACAGTCTGATGGGACGACCACTGAAAGAAGAGTAAGGCGAAGCGAGTCTACGTGAGTAATGAAAATCATACGAAGGCACGAAGGGTGAAAGCGAAATTTCGCCACGGATGAACACGGATCTGAGTCAATGGGGTATTGTCTTGCGATGTCCGTGTTCATCCGTGGCTTTTCTTTGTTGACTTACTCGACTCGATCCGCGTGGAGAGCCAAACGTTGCTTAGCCTCCGGTGGATCACCGGGGGCTAAGTGGTGATACAACCTGCAACGCAAACAACCCCGGATCGCGATCAGCGCGAGCCAGGGTTGTTTGAAATTCGTGAAGACGTGAGAAACGAAAAATCGTTCTAGATCACGCCACCATGGGTTCTGAATGGAGTCGCAAGATCGGGCATATCCAAGCCCCAGATGCGATCCCAGATATTTGGAATGTGGCGGTAGTTTTCTGACTGGTAGATCAACTGACGGACACGATTATCCGGAGTCGCTGACCAGATGGGGACCACACAGCCAGACGAAACCGTCAGGGTGGCCGTTAACACGATCAGCAGCAACAGTTTCCGCATCGGTTTCCTCCTTGACTCCACGAGACCTTTGTCAGTCTACGGGGAGAGTCGACTGCCGACACCACTTGTGAGAGTGGAGTCGACGACAATCCTGATTCATCTATGAAATTTGCAGAGGGCTCTGCAACGAGTTGACTTCTCTGATGACCTCAGGATCGTAGGAGTGATCCTAAGGCTGTCCTCCCGGAGGAGGATAAGGGGCTGGAGTGCTTGGTGTTGGAGGGGCCGACGAAGCCGGACTTCCAACCGAAGGTGTTTGTGTCGCTGGTGTTGGGGATGAAGGAGCCACAGGATTTGACTGTTGTGGAGGAGCCGTCAGTGCTTCACCCGCCGCTTCGGCAGATTGAATAGACTCATCCGTAATGTGCAAAACTCGCTCTTCCATCTCCTTTCCAGGCTTGAATGTCACAACGAACTTCTCAGGGACATCAACACTGTCGCCGGAGCGAGGGTTACGAGCCTTTCTGGCGGCTCGCTTCTTCACTTCGAAAACACCAAAGTTCCGCAATTCTATGCGTCCTTCGGCAACCAACGTATCGATAATCGCTTCAAAGGTTCTTTGAACGATTTCCTTCGTTTTCAGTTGGGTGAGTCCACACTCTTCAGAGATTGTCTTGACGATTTCTTTTTTTGTCACGACTCTCTTCTCCCGGCTATCAGATGACATGCATTGCTGAGGTTGCATTATTGAGAATGACTCAACTTTAATAGCAACAGCAACTTACTGTCAAGTAGATGTTCCGGAAGTGGGTGTAAACGAACCCTTGAAAAGGAATCCATTCAGACACACACTTGTCATCGTCACCCGGAAACCCTCACATGAGTTAAAACCCTGACAATCCGCAAACTTTGCCTCAATTGACTGATTTCCAGCACAATAGAGCACTCAACAGGATCAAAAGCAGTGAAACACAGAGAACTTCACGATGGACAGGATGATGGTCTTATCCCTTTGGAGTCACTTGATTTAGAGAAAACGGAAGGCTTCGCAGATCTACTGCGAGCAATGTCCAAAACTGCGTTTGCAGGCAGGCAACTCGGCAAATCGCTCGATGTTTTCCTGGAAATGGCCCGCGACACGGATTGCCTGGTCGTGATGACTCTTTCCGGGGCGATGACAGTCGCAAAAATGGGGACCGTCATCTGTGAAATGATCGACCGAGGGTTAGTGGACGCAATTGTCTCGACCGGCGCCTTGATGGCACATGGACTGACGGAATCGATTGGGCT
>JAJDEL010000149.1 GCA_029259835.1 Planctomicrobium sp.
TGCTCAAGCCCCTTCCCGATGTCGTCCAATTCCGGTTGTGTTTCGTGGTCGGCCTTAATTTGATTCTCGTACTGACAGTAGAGCGTGAGAACGTCGGAGGACTGCCGGGTAATCTCGAGCATTGAGTCATCCCAACAGGCATGGACCACTCGAACATCATCTCGTTCGAGGGCCAATGGTAGCGTCTGGAAAAACTCAATGACAGATTTCTGAATGTCATCGTCAGCGAGAACTGCGGGAGTCGGTTCATCGGTGTTGTCCAGAGACCATTCCTCACCGAAAAACCAGTGGTTGTCATGCTTTACTTTCATGAGATCTTTGTAGCCCAGAAGAATGTTGAGGTCATGATTGCCCAAAACACACTGAGCACAATCCGATTCAACAAGCCGTTTCACCAAATCAATGACGGCAGGACTATCAGGGCCGCGGTCAGTCAAATCACCGAGGAAGACAAGCCGTCGTCCTTCTGGATGTGATCCATCGTCCGCATACCCAAGATGTCCAAGCAGGTCACGAAGGGCGTCGATTTCACCGTGGACGTCTCCCACGATGTCGATTGGACCATCAAAGAGAGGTTGAACAAGGGAGTCAGGCATCATTTGCATCTCATCACTGGTTTCTGGATTCGAAACTTTCGTCAAAATTGGTGTTGTTTTTCGTGTAAAGTGAAGTCCTGCGCAAGTTGATGGCAATTCGCGTTCATTCACTTGTATGATGTTATCCAATTCGATCAAAGGAGTTTGCACTTTCAGGAAGAATGTACAATACGCAATACCATCGACGGGCGTAATATGAACGAAATGACGATTGCACAGATCCTCGAACGGGACCGGGCTCAGCTCCTTGATATTGGCAATCGAAATCGATTGATCAATACGCCTCGTAAACAAAAGCGGCTCAAACAGATCGAATTGATTCACGAGCAGTCTAGCGATCTGTTCGACTTGCTCGTCGAACAAAAAAAGTCGATGACCTTTCTGCCTCTCGGAACTGATGAAGAAGATCTAGGATTGGAGCAGGACAGCCGGAAGGAAGAACTCCTGGCTCTCATGGTAGCGGAATCGGAAGATCAAAATCCCGATCACTTTCGCGACACAAAGCTTCAGGCGGATTTGTCTCCTAAAAAACTACAAGGAAGGCTGAGGGATTTTTTGAATGACTCGCGCACTCAAATGGAAGAGCAAGGAGTCAATCCGCTGTATCTCGCATTGGGATTTCTGAAATGGCGGGAATCGGATTCGTCCGACAGGGATCGGTTTGCTCCACTGATTCTCATCCCTGTTGAGCTCACTAGAAACGATGTCAACTCACAATTCAAGCTGAAATTCTCCGAGGAAGAGTTGTCAACTAATCTCTCCCTGCAACAAAAACTGAAGTCCGATTTTGACATCGTTTTTCCTGACCTTCCCGAGGATGAAGAGCTGAATGTCGAAGAGTATTTTGACAAAGTCGCTGAGGCGATTTCTTCAAAAGAGAACTGGGAGGTTGTGCGCAATGACATTCAGCTGAATTTCTTTCAGTTTGCTAAATTTTTGATGTACCGGGATCTCGACCCTCAGAACTGGCCTGACTCTGAATCAATCGACAAGAAAGAAATCCTTCAGAACCTGCTGGTTGAGGGATTCCCGGAGACGGAGGCAGCTTTCCCAGAGGAAGATCGCATCGACGAATACCTCCCTGCCAAAAACATGGTTCATGTCGTCGACGCCGACAGCTCGCAAATGGCTGCCATCGAAGAGGTTCGCACTGGGAAAAGCCTGGTGCTTCAAGGACCTCCTGGGACTGGGAAATCACAGACAATCACCAACTTGATTGCAACAGCCGTTCGAGAAGGGAAGAGAGTTCTCTTTCTGTCCGAGAAGATGGCAGCATTGAATGTCGTGAAGCGTCGGTTGGAAACAATCGGGTTGGGGCAAATGTGCCTTGAACTACACAGCAACAAGTCCCGTAAAAAACAAGTTCTTGAAGAGCTCTCTCAGACCCTCAAGCTACGCTCATTATCCTCATCATCAGTACATCAAGTGAACGCGACGGTGGATCAACTCCGGGCCCAGCTCAACCACATAACCGACGCTCTCCATTCCCAGTCCATTCTTCGGGAATGACACCCTTCACAATCATCGGACGGCTCGTCCACTTGCACAAGAAGCTCGGTCAGCAAACAGATCAACAGCGTCTAGTTCAACTTGGTGACGCAATCAACTGGACTACGGACGAATTTGACGAACTCAAATTGCAGTTGCAGGCACTCGCTGACCTCACTGGTGAAATCGGAAACCCCAAAGCCCATGCGTTTCGAAGTGTGCAGTGTGGCATGCAGCTTCGTTCTGACACTGAACAGTTAAAGCTTGTCATTAAAGACTGCTCTGACAGCGTCCAAAAACTTCTTGAACTAGGAAAGAGACTCGCTCGACTATTAAAAATATCGATCAAGGAAGAAGAGTTGGGCCTGAAGGAAATTGGAAATTTGACTGCGATCGCAAATTGCCTGGCGCACGCTCCGAAGATGGATCGAAACGCCATTGCAAATGACTGCTGGGAGACCGATCCTAAATCGATCAATTCAGCCATCGATCTTGGCCAGCAATTCTCGCAGTCAATGCAGCGGCTGGACGGGAAACTGAACGAGGGAGTTCTCGACATTCCAGTCGAAGAAACTCGACGCCACTTGAATGCCTATGGACGACAGTTCTTCCTGTTTCGAATCTTCAATAAGAAATACCGACTCGCGAAGAATACACTACAAGAAATTCTGCGCGACGTTCCTCCAGTCAATGTTGATGAGCAAATCGCAATCTTGGATGACATGCTGAATTGTCGAAAATTCCAAGAATCACTACTGCGTGATACACGGCTCACTGAAATGTGCCGTTCGGCTTTTGGTGATCAGTGGAAAGAGGACGCCTCTGACTGGAACGTGCTGCGGGAAATCGTAACGTGGGTTCAAGAAGGAATTCGAAACGGAATTCATAAAAAATTTCGCTTAATCCATTCGATGATCAACGTCGAAAGTTCAGTGATCGAACACTACGTTGATGAAGCTGAGACGATTGTCCCACGGTATCAGAAACTGTTGATTCAAGCTTGCGATTTGTTGCAACTTGATGTGAAAGACCGGTTTCTTACCAATGAATCAACGGACTTACCGCTACAGCAAATTGACCAATGGCTGAGCCACATTCTGGCAGCATTTGAGTCGCTCCCGGACTGGATTCGATACCGCTTGAAGCGAGATCAACTCACAAACGAAGGTTTGGGGCCCATTGTCACGCTGCTTGATGCGGGCGAGGTCGCTTCAGAATCTGCCGTCGATTTCTTCGAATTCAAATATCAGGAGCAACTTTTTCGCAGTGTTCATGCAGAACATCCAGAGATCGCCGAATTTTCAGGAACGACTCACGAGGCTGTCCGGCAACGGTTTCAGGAAGCTGATCATGAGATGATCGAAACGACTCGTGACGAAGTTGCGAATTCGCATCTGGCGAACATTCCTGGAGGGAATCTCGGTGGAATGGGCACGATTCGCCATGAGATCCAGAAGAAGTCTCGGCACAAGGCCATTCGTCGGCTCATTAAGGAAGCGGGGCCAGCAGTGCAGCGTATCAAGCCCGTTTTCATGATGAGTCCATTGTCAGTTGCCCAATATCTCGAACCAGGTGCCGTCGAGTTCGATTTACTACTCATAGATGAAGCGAGTCAAATTGAGCCTGTCGATGCTCTCTGTAGACGTCAGTGAGAAAGCGTGGCGCTCGACGGAAAGGGATGTGACGGAATAAAAGCGAAGCGCCCAGATGATCACTTGTTGTCAAATGTTCAGACTATTGGTCTTTATGACCAAT
>JAJDEL010000150.1 GCA_029259835.1 Planctomicrobium sp.
CAGAATCTGACATCGGGTCCCCTAAAATCTTCATGGTTGGAGCAAAAGCTCCTGGAAAAATCAAATAAAACAAATAAATGCAGCGCCTGCCCACAGGGGAGGATGCGTTCTCGCCTGAAAAATAAATATGCGGCAAGAATAATACTCGTACACTGTATGGATCGTCTCTATGACTTTCAACGAATTTGGGACCGGAACATCAACAGGTTCATGTAAATTTCATATCCGTCGTCATAGCCAGTTCGGCCGTTATCCCTTATACTCGATAGTCAGTTTTGCATGCTAATTCGCAGACTTTTTGGGAGAAAACGTTGTTCGCAGGTCCTCTCGTTACTCGCGAATTGAACACGGATCCCAAAAAAATTAAGCATTTTGGGATGCGTGCAGGCTACGCGGCCATTCTTACTGTTCTCATGTACACGGCCGCACAGGCAACGTTTGCACTTGCCCCTCCTCGCGGGCTAGGGGATCTCTCCCGATTTGGTGTCTTCGTCTTTAATCTTTTAGCATCAGTTCAGCTTGCTGTTGTGATTGGAATTTCGTTGCTGTTTGCAGCGGGCAGCGTTTCCCAAGAGAAGGACAAGCGGACTCTCATTTTACTGTTAATGACGGACTTAAAAGCGACAGAACTCGTTGTGGGAAAAGCAATTGCCAGCTTGCTTCCGGTCTTTGTGATCATCGCCGTTTCAGTTCCCGTGTTCACGAGTCTGACTCTATTGGGTGGAATGACATTCCACCAAGTGATTTGGTTTGAAATTTTGTGTTTTGCATCCGCACTTGCCGCGGCAAGTTGGGGAATTTTGGTTGCATACAGGCGAGTCAAAACTTTTCAGACGATTGCAATTACGCTACTCGGCGCAGGTCTGTTCATTGGTTCTGTTGAAGCAATCATACGGTTCAGCGGAGACGGTTCGGCACTGGGAGTCATCTTCAGCACTCTCAATCCGTTTCGCTCATTAAGCGATTTACTCAACCCGCTCGCAAGTCAACCTACGGAGGCAAATCCTGTTGTCAACGCGTGGCCTTCTGCCGTCGGCCTTTTTGTGCTCGCAATCATTCTTTCTGCCTACACATGCTTTCGAGTGAGAGTCTGGAACCCAACTCGAAATGTTTTTGTAACCGCAGAAGAGAACACCACAGTAGCCGATCAAGTCGCCGAAGGCGAAAACGAAGAGACACTATCCGAAGAATCCACGCCTACGAGACCGACGCGGCAAATTTGGGATACTCCAATTATCTGGCGCGAAATCTGTACTCACGCATACGGAAAAAAAGTCGGGTTAATCAAAGCCGCTTATTTCGTTTTTGCAGTCGCCTGTGTCTTCTGGTTACGTGGCGTTTCGAGCGATGCCCCATTAATGCTGGGAGTCATTTCCGCTTCTGGATTTGCATTCGTCCTGCTTTCTCTGCTTTCACTGGTCTTGGTCAATGCTCAGTCTGTCACTTCGCTCACTTCTGAACGAGATGGTCAAACGCTCGAACTACTGCTCGTGACTGAAGTGACCGCCAAAGAATTTATTTTTGGAAAGTTGGGAGGAGTCCTCTTTAATATGAAAGAGTTGATTCTTGTCCCCTTACTCTTTGTTGTGATGGCTTGGGTCCGGGGTGAGTTTGAACTTGAGTCGCTCATCTTCATTGGACTTGGCTACTTGACCCTGGTTCTGTTTGCAGCAGCGCTCGGCTTACACTCGGGCTTATCGTTCGAAAACTCTCGATCAGCGATCTTCAACAGTTTGGGAACGATCTTCTTTCTCTTTATCGGAATTTTTGTTTGTATGATGCTCATCGTTGAAGCTCGCAGTTCCTTCACGATGCAGTTTTTTCCGTTCATCGCATTCATCGGTGGGGGAAGCCTTGGGCTGTGGCAATCGCTCACTCACAAAAATCCTTCCCGAGCACTGTTCCTGAGTGCCTGGATACTCCCCTTCCTGACGTTCTATGCAATTGTGAGCTATCTTCTCGGAAATACAGCCGCCGTGTTTATGGCCGTTCTCTTTCCGTTTGGATTTACAATTACTGCGATCCTCGTCCCTGCGATTAGCGCTTTCGATGTCGCTTTGGGACGAACGACTGTTGATCGGTGATGAACGAACTCAGTGCCACAGTCAATCTCTGGCTTCCAGGTGTCATCGTCATGAGCTTCTTGATCATGGCGTCCGGGTTCTTTTCTGGATCTGAAACCGCACTGTTCTACCTTTCACGAGAAGAATTGAGACGGCTTCAATCAGGTGGGGCAAGTGCGCGACTTGCAGCGCAGTTGATGCGCAATCCTGATCGCCTGCTTACAGTCGTTTTGTTCTGGAACCTCGTGATCAACTTGACGTACTTCTCCGTGAGCCTCATCACAGCCAAACGCTTGATAGACGTCGATGCAAACACTACTGCCGGGATCCTGAGTGTTGGTTCCCTGTTTACAATGATTCTTCTGGGGGAAGTTGCGCCAAAGAGTATTGCTGTCATCCTCAGACGAACGATTGCTGTCTGGGCAAGTTGGCCCCTGGCTACGGCGTCTCACATCCTCGACCCAATTCTCCCTATTCTCGGAGCAACGACGCGCGGACTCCGGAGAGCAATCTGGCCCCATTTGAAGCCAGAACCGTATCTGGAAGTCGACGACATTGAAAAAGCGATTGAGACTTCCGAACTTGCAAGCGATCTCGTTCAACTCGAACAGAAAATTCTCGGTCGAATTCTACATCTTTCAGAAATGACTGCCGAAGAAGTCATGCGACCTCGTGGTTCGTACGATGTCTTCCTTCCGCCCCTGTCACAGCAGCAATTGCTCTCACAGTGCGAGCGTCACGCATATTTATTCCTGGGTGAAGAAGACCGCGACACCATTGTCAGAGCGATTCCGCTGACCGAACTCAGTTCTCTCCCGGTTGAGAATATCGAGTCAATGGCTGAATCTGTAACTTATGTTCCCTGGTGTACGACAGTGGCAGAAACACTTTCTCGCCTGAGAGTCGATCTCATTAGTGTCGCTGTCGTCGTAAACGAATATGGAGAGTCAATCGGAGTGATCACTGAGGACGATATCCTGGACACGCTGCTCGATCCGAAATCAAGTCGAGCGCGACGACTCCTCGACCGAGAGCCGATTCGTCAACTTCCCGACGGAAAAATCATTGCCGAGGGTGTGACCACTCTCCGCTATTTATCGCAATGGTTTGAAATCGATTACGAACCGGGAGATGACGGACTTTCGACAATTGTGGGCTTGATGCACGAGACCCTGGAGCGGTTTCCAGAAATCGGAGACGAATCGATTTGGGAAGGCTATCGATTCCGCGTCATTCAGGGAGGCGGCCCTCAAGAGGCAATTCAAGTTGAAGTTACCTCACTCGAGAGT
>JAJDEL010000016.1 GCA_029259835.1 Planctomicrobium sp.
TCCCTTCTACTGGAAACAGATGATCACATCTTGACACAAAAAATGGGATTCGATTAGTAATCCAGCATCGAGAAATCTCTTTTATGTCAGGAAAACTCAATCGTGAATTCCACAAATTACGAAACGATATTCGAGGACTGTTTGAACTCAATTCTGCGCGCGGTTGAAAACGCTCAGGTTTCTAATCGACCGTTCCCACATTTCCTGTTTGAGAATCTCTTTCCGGTCTCTGTTTATGAGCGCATGCTGAATACTTTTCCTCCGCTGGAAAATTACTCTGAACTCGGCAAGTACGCTGGCACCGCAGGTCAAACTCGGTATCGATGTAGTTTGACCAAAGATGGCTTAGAGGGAATGACCGGCGAAGAGCAAAACTTCTGGCAGGCTGTTCGCGATGCCATCGGGCATCCGACTGTCAAGAATGCAGTATTCAGTCAACTTGCTGACGGTCTTGCTTACAGGTATTCCATTCCGAAAGGAGATGTTGAAAGCATTGAGGCGTATCCGAAGTCAGAGCTTTATCACGAAGTCTCCGGCTACTCGATTAAGCCGCATCCAGACACGCGGAAAAAAGTCGTCACGATGCAGATTGCTCTCCCTCAAGATGAGTCGCAATCTCAATTGGGGACAGAGTTCTACCGCATGAGTCCCAAGGGTTTACTCACGAAACCATTTGGATTTACGACGGCAATGACGTCCCCGTTCACACCGAATTCCGGATACGCATTCGTTGTCCTGAACACTCCCATGAAAAGAAGCTGGCACGGTCGCAGCGAACTCGCCGAAGAATCAGGCGAACGAAATTCCTTACTGCACCTCTACTACGGCGATGTCGAGAACGGCGATCTGGAAGTGTATGAAAAATTCTACAACCAAGCCCCAACGCTGAAAGCCGCCGCCTGATCGTTACGTTGCGTATCACATTTTCCTAAAGCAACTCAAGGAGTTCTGCGAATCGCAGCGCTCCTTTTTTGATTGGTCAGGAGAGGCTCTCTTACAAATCATAAAAGTTTCGGGAATTTTTTGATCGCTTCAAGTCTCTATCTTTTGGAGGCCAGCATTCGTTGGTCGATTCTTCAGCTTTTCTAAACTGATCACAATTCGGTGGAGACGAAGGTATGTCGCTGCGCACCCTACTTTGCTTTACGTTATCGATTCCGGTTTTGATCGGCGGATGCGGAGGGACAGAGCCACCTCCTTTGCGTGAGTCTTCATCTTTAGAAAGTGCTCCATTAAAGGTAGGTGCTGAGGAGAGCGACTATTCGGGAGGAAGTGATGACAGTTTCTCGTTAACACCAGCTGCAAATCCTATTGGAAACGCAGAGCATCGCTATGCGATTCCAACTCCACGACCAACACGCCCCAAAGTCAACACGGCTGGAGAGACTTACGATAGCATTGTCGAATCGGGTTTCAAAACAGTTTCCCAAGACCCGCTTTCGACGTTTTCAATCGACGTCGATACCGCTGCGTATGCGAACGTTCGCCGCTACCTTGAAAGTGGACAAATCCCTCCGAGCGATGCCGTGCGAATCGAAGAACTTGTCAATTACTTTACCTACAACGATCTTCCCCCGACAGATGGTCGACCTTTCTCTATTCATGCCGAAGTTGCTCAGTGTCCGTGGAAGCCGCAGCGGCAACTTGTTCGCGTCGCACTCAAAGGTCAGGAAGTCGAACGCGCGGAGCGTCAACCGGCGAACCTTGTTTTTCTAGTTGATGTCTCTGGATCAATGCGTCCGGCGAATAAGTTACCGCTCGTGAAACGATCACTACATCGATTACTGGAAGAACTAGGTGATCGAGATCGTGTGGCGATTGTGACATACGCCAGCGGCGTGCAAACTATTCTGCCACCAACGACAGCGAATCAACAACACCGAATCTCACAGGCCATCGACAGCCTCGTTGCCGGTGGTTCAACGAACGGCTCCGCCGGTTTGCATATGGCGTATCAAGTTGCCAGACAGCAGTATGTCAAATTCGGAACGAATCGTGTTGTCCTTTGCTCCGATGGTGACTTCAACGCTGGGATGACGAACGAACAAGACCTCGTTCAGTTGATATCACGCGAAGCGATTTCAGGAGTGTTTTTAAGTGTCCTCGGTTTTGGTGTCGGGAACTACCATGATTCCATCGCCGAAAAACTGGCCGACCACGGGAATGGGAATTACGCCTACATCGATTCTTATTCAGAAGCACGCAAAGTTCTGGTTGATCAAATGACCGGCACCCTCGAAACTATTGCCAAGGACGTCAAAATTCAAGTTGAGTTTAACCCGGCGAATGTCGCGTCGTATCGTCTCATCGGCTACGAAAACCGAACGCTCGCGGCTCAAGACTTTCGCAATGACAGGAAAGACGCTGGCGAAATCGGGGCAGGTCATTCGGTAACTGCTCTCTACGAAGTTGTTCCCGTTGGAGCCGAAGTTCCAGCAAGTGAGGTCCCTGAACTTCGCTATCAAGACAAACAGATCGCCCCAACGGATCAGCACGGTGATGAACTGTTAACCGTTCGCCTCCGCTACAAACTTCCCAACGAAAGCCAAGGCATCGAGTTCACACACGCCGTCGCTAATACTGCAAACGGTTTTGAGAAAGCGAGTGTCGATTTCCGCTTTGCGACTTCAGTTGCCATGTTCGGAATGATCCTCCGCGATTCACAATTCGCCCAACATCTTGGCTGGAACGATGTTCGCAGCTTGGCGAAAACGTCACTCGGGGAAGATCAAAAAGGCTACCGAACAGAGTTTTTGAATCTCGTTGCCCAGGCCGAGCAACTGGTTCATCGTCCACACAGAGCCGAGCAAGTCTTCTATCACGAACAGCCAATCCTCCCTTCTACTCCGCAAATGACAACGCTTCGAGGGCACGCCTCGGACATTTTCCAAACCAGCGAATCAGGGAAAGTCATTGCTCTATTCGTTGTCATCGGAGTCTCTTACGGCATTTCGATGATGCGGAAATGATGACGAATCGGTTCTAGTTTTCAATTCAATAAGAGCGAGACTGTTTAGCCGCCCACTTGAAGTGGGCGGCTAAAAGCTAGCGGAATTCATGAAAAACTATGTCGCCGCTGCCGCTGCTGTTTTCGCCGAAGGTTGCCAGTCGATGAGTTTTAATTCGACGGTTTCGTAGCCTCGGTAGCGGTTCATGTTCGTCGTGAAGCAGATGGAAAACGGGCCGTGGATCTCGTCTTTCATTTCGTCGGCCCAGTCACCTTTTCCAAAAGCGACGGCGCGGAGCACTTTGCTTCCGTCGCGAACTCGCAGCGACAAATGTCGATCCCCTCCGCCCATTTTTTTCGGTGGTTCAACGAGTTCAACTTTGCTGGCAGAGAACTTCGGACGTTGGTGCTGTGCGCCAAATGGGCCGAGCCAGTCGAGCTCCTTGACTGCGCGGTGAGTGAGGTCGTGCAGTGAAATTTCCGCATCGACTGAAAGTTCCGGCTCGGCGGTTTCTGATGAAGATTGCTCCAGCGCATACTGCCCGAGTGCCTTTCGGAAATCGTCAATGTTCTCCTGTTTGATTCTCATTCCGGCTGCCGCTTTGTGACCACCGAATGTTTCCAGGTGTTCGCTACACGCTGTTAAACCAGCGTGTAAATCAAATCCATGAAACGAACGTCCTGACCCCTGACCTGTGCCGGACTCGGAATTCAGAGCCAGCATAACTGCCGGGCGTTCGAATCTTTCAGCCATTCGACTGGCAACAATTCCAATCACGCCGGGATGCCATTCTTCACTCGCCAGAACCAAAGCACCAGCTTCGAGCCATTCCAGGTTTTCTTCAACTTGTTGTTTGGCTTCCTTGAATATTTTGCGTTCGACCTTCTGGCGATCTTTGTTGAGTTGGTCCATGTAATCCGCAAGTTGTGCGGCGCGTTGTTTATTCTCGGTCGTGAGCAGTTCAACCGCCAAACGTGCCTGCCCCAACCGACCAGCGGCGTTGATGCGCGGGGCAATTCCGAATCCAATATCTTCCGCCGACATTTCTTTTTGATCGTGTAAACCAGCAACCTTCATCAGCATCGAAAGTCCCAGCATTGAATTCTCAACAACTGTTGCCAGACCATATCGGACAAGAATCCGGTTCTCGCCGACCAGCGGAACGACGTCTGCCACGGTTCCAATCGCCGCCAAGCCCACTGCCGATTTCAAATACTCGCGCATTCTGGGCGAGGCTTTCGTCCCATCTCCCAAAAGTTGGCAGACGGCCCAGGCAAGCTTAAAGGCAACTCCTGCTCCGCACAAATCCGGAAACGGATACTCGCTGCCAGGCAATCGAGGATGAACGTTCGTCGCCGCCACTGGAAGATCGTCGACCATTGTGTGGTGATCGGTAATGATCAATTCTAGGCCGAGTTCTTTCGCCAGCGCTGCTTCTGCCAAACTGCAAATTCCGCAGTCGACAGTAATCACGAGCCGATTCGGATCCTCTTCATGCAAAGTTCGAATCGCCTCCAGATTCAAACCGTAGCCTTCGTCGATTCGGCATGGAATGTAATAGTCGACCGTTGCACCTGCCAGCTTGAAGCAGTGCCAGAGAATGCTCGTTGCTGTCACTCCATCAACATCGTAATCACCATAAATCGTAATCCGACGTTTCGATTTAATCGCCGACACCACGCGATCAGCCGCTTCTGAGATTCCCGGCAGCAGCGTCGGCTCGTGCAGGTCCGTCATCTTTGTTGCGTAAAGTTGATGAGCATGATCCTTCGATTCAATTCCTCGAGCAGCTAATACCTGAGCGAGTAATGCCGAGCAAGACATCTCCTTCGCCAGTCGGGAAACCGTTCCTTGATCATGCGGAGCAAACCTCCATTGTTTCGGCATAGGACGTCGTTTCTGTGGCTGGAAATGGAGCTGAGTGAGTCAGCCAGCAGTTTAGATCCGAACGTTCAGCAACGGTAGTGCCGCGCCCGACTTGGTTCGAGGATTTCTGTGAGCAACACCGGTTTGCCTCAATCAGCACCAGGTTCTACCCAATTTCCAGCTTCCTGAATTCGACAATCAAGTCCGGCATTGCTCCGTGATGAGAGGCGACGATGCCACCGATTTTGTTGGCGAACCGGCCTGATTCTTCGAGGTTCTTGCCTGAGAGTTGTGAGAAAATCAATCCAGCAGTGAAGGCATCACCGGCACCGACGGTGTCCGCAACTTCAATTGGTTCGCCGGGTGTGTCAAAAGAGTCTTCTGAACTGACGACCAGGCAACCGTTCGCGCCGCGCGTAATACAGACCAGATTCAAATCGTATTTCTCGATCAGTGCTTTGGTAAATTGAGTGTGGTCGGTTGGCAAATTCAACATCGCGGTCAGCAGGTCAACTTCTTCGTCATTCAGCTTCAAAATCGTGGCGAGATTGAGCGACGCTTCAATGCAGGTGATGTCGTAATACTCTTGCCGAATGTTGATGTCGTAAACGAGCAGGCATTCCTTGGAAGTCGCCGCAACTGCTTTGTGGATTGTTTCTCTTGAAGTGGAGCATCTTTGTGCCAGCGTTCCAAAGCAAACGGCGGCAGCTTTTTGCATCACGGCTTCCAGATCGGCATTGAAATCAAGTTTATTCCAGGCAACGTCTTCATGAATGATGTACTCCGGTTGGTTCTCAGTATTGATCGACACCGTCACGCGACCGGTCGGAGCCGTCTCATCTCGTTGAATCAATGAAGTCTGAAGATCTTTCGACTGGAGAAATTCAACAAGTTCATCCCCCAAGTCATCTTTTCCAACACGACTCGCCACCAGCCCGCAACACCCCAGTTGCTGAGCCTGAAACGCAACATTCGCAGGCGCCCCGCCGGGCCGTTTCCCATCCGGAAAAACATCCCACAGCAGTTCACCCAATCCAACAACGATGGGTGGGTTTGTGTTTTTAGTCAATGAATTTCCATTAGCGTTTTGCTCTCAATGAAATGTCTATGGAATCCCAAGTCTGCCAGCAAATTGATTGGTGCCTTGCACTGCAACGAACTCATTCTACCTCGCAGACTTGCCACTGGAATCATTGTGAGTTCCGGTATTGCTAACCTCTGTTGATCCTTCAGACGAATCGACTTCTTCTGTCGCTCGACTTTTCTGAGCTGCCCAAATCGTTACTCCCCAGGTGCTCCAGAGGAAGTGTCCAATTGCGTTTCCGATCATGCCATTTTTCCCTCCGATAATGAATCCGCTAAAGGCTCCGAGCAACACTGCACCCAGGATAAGGGGAGATGCACGCTGGACTCTTGAAACAATTTCCTGACGTGTATTTTGGGAAGTTCTCACGGAATTTACTGCAATGAGCAGTATCAAGAACCAGAATGCGATCCCGAGTATGTCTTCAGTTTTCATTGGTTCCCCCCTTTTGAACGTCTTCGTTTCGCAAGTAAACGAACCAATAAACCACTCCGACCATGAATGCCCCTCCGATGATGTTTCCAATCGTCACAGGCAACAGATTTGAAATTAAAAAGTTGTCCCAGGTCAGGTTGCTGTACTGATCGGTACCGAGTGGCAGAGTTCCCTTAATGAATAATCCGAGTGGAATGAAGTACATGTTCGCGACGCTGTGTTCGAAGCCTGCCGCAACAAATGCAGTGATGGGAAAGATGATGGCAAGGATCTTGTCCGTTGTGGAGCGAGCACTGAAGCAAAGCCACACTGCGAGACAAACGAGTGCATTACAGAGCACACCTAAAGCGATTGCTTGAACAAACCCGAGACTGCATTTCGCATTAGCTATGCCGAGAGCATTTTCTCCAACGGCTCCACCTGCAAAGGTGTATTGCTTGCTGAAGAAAACGAAGCCCGCTGTCGCCAGCGATCCTGCGAAGTTTCCGACGTACACGATGGACCAGTTTCTCAAGAGTTGAGAGTAAGTCGCACGCTTGCAGGCAACCGCCATGACGATCAAGTTGTTCCCGGTGAACAACTCTGCGCCAGCCACGATGACCAAAATCAAACCAAGAGAAAAGGCGATGCCGCCCAAGAGTTTTGTGACCCCATACGGAAGCACTTCTCCCGCACCGGTTGTCACAACCGTGGCAAACATTGCTCCCAAGCTAATAAATGCTCCAGCGAGTACCGCTAACACAAAAGTTGTCACAGCCGGCATTGTCACCTTTGCGACACCGACGTCTTCAGCTCGCCGAGCCATTTCCAATGGAAGAAAGGCGTCCGGTTGTAGCCCGTGTGATTCGTTTGGTGTGGGCGTCATGATAATGATGGGTACTTTCTGTTAGTTTCTCTTCTTAAACTTGGACGTTGTATTTTTGCGGAACTCACATCGCGAATCCACTTCTTTGTTTCGGACTATCGATCACGAATGCATGACGAAGCCGCCATCGACGTTAATAGTCTGACCGGTCACTTGTGCTGTTCTTTCTGATGAGAGAAAGACGATCATATCGGCGATATCTTCGGGAGTTTGCCATGATTGAAGAGGGATCGTGTTTTTAATTTTCTCACCTGCCCAGTCTTCGTAAGAACGTTTTTGGTCTTCGGTCTGCAAATTGTTCCAGGCTTGCCAGACCGATTTGTTGAGTGGTGTTTGAATCATCCCAGGGCAGACGGTGTTGACTCGCACGCCGTGTGGTGCGAGATCCTTTGCCAAGCATTGTGCGAAGTTGATATTCGCCGCTTTGCTCGCGGAATAAGGGGGATCGGTTTGTGATCCGATCTGTCCGGCAACCGAAGCTATGAACACCATTGTGCCGGACTTTTGCTTGCGCATCACCGGACCAACATCATGGGCGATGTTCGTCATGCCCATGATGTTGACTTCGACGACTTTCCTCCAGTCCTCTGGCTTAAGATGATCATACGGAAAACCGAACTTGCCGGAACCAATTGCGGCTGCATGAACCAGGTGATCGATGCGACCATGTTTCTCGATGATGTTGTTCAGAGCGTTTTTAACATCGGCGAAATTCGTGATATCAACACACGCAAAATCGACGTTGGAATCGTTCGGTTCATGAAGATCCCAAACGACAACGCGTGCTCCTTCCTCCCGAAACGACTGCACCGTCGCCTTGCCAATTCCACTGACACCTCCAGTGACAAGGACCACATGATTTTTAAGATTCAGTTCCACTGACCGCGTTTCCTCTATTTATAATGAGTGAGATCGAATTCACCGCTGTTGTCGCTCCTCACGCAAATGATCCTCGATTGGACTGGCAATAGGAACCGACTTTGCTAATATCTATGCTTACGACTGTCCGACAATCTTCAAGCATCGAAATTCCGCCAAGACTGCTTGAAATGAAAGCTGAAACATGAGCCAACGCCCTGCACTCTCAAAGGCTGAGTTGGAAATCGCCAGAATTGTCTGGGACTTACAGAAAGCCACTGTTCGACAAGCTCTGGAAGCTCTCCCTGACAGTCGCGACATCGACTATAAAACTGTCCAGACGTTTTTGCGTCGGCTTGAAGCGAAAGGCTACCTGACTTCGAAGAGGAACGGTCGCAGCCTTGTTTATACGGCAAAAATTCGTCCGAACCAGGTGATTCGAGAGACCGTGAATGACTTCGTCGGACGTCTGTTCGATGGCGAAGCGCTTCCACTTGTGGAACATTTGATTCGGGAACAAGGCTTGGGGAGCGACGATCTCGATCAGTTGAAAAGTATGTTGACTGAACTTGAAAAAGATCAAGCCACTGAAAAGTAAGCCACTGAAAAGTAAGCCACTGGGAAATGAACGAGTTGCTGGCGACATTTTTCTGGAAACAATTCTGGCAGATCACACTGTTGATCCCGGTCGTCGTGCTATTCGTTCGCTACGTGCTTCCCAGAAAACCGCATCTTGGCTACGGCATCTTGCTTCTGGTTTTGGTCAAAACAATCTTTCCACCAGTATGGGACTCACCGACTGGAGTCGTTTGGGAAGTGATTCCATATTTCAGTGATTCCAATCCACAGAATCCAACGTCTTCTGCAAAGACAGTCACCCCTTCGACACAGGTGGAGTCAACACGGACGGTTGCAGAATCCTCATTGCTACATGAATCTGAGATTGCCGCAACCTCTTCCTCGAATCTCCAGTTTGAAAATCAACAAACAACAACAGCGCAAACGATAGAAGTTCTCTTGAGTCAACTTCTGTTCGGAGGCTGGTTAGTCGGAGCACTTTGCTTGTTCGGTTACATTGTGGGTAAGCGCGCACAACTTCTGCGCTTCCACCGAGACATGCAGGTTGAAACTTCTGACAAACTCCTTGAACTTGTGGAGAAAGTCTCTGTCGAATTAGGGCTTCTTCAGATTCCTAAAGTGCTGGTCACGCTGCATCCAACTGTTCCGTTTGCGAGTGGATTTTTTCGTAAAATTGTCGTCCTGCCGGACCATCTTGTTAAGCAGACAGACGTTGATGAACTGAAACTGATCTTGGCTCACGAGATGACGCATCTGCGGCGCGGGGACACACTTGTAGGTCTTCTACAGCTCATGGTGCAGGTTGTCTGGTGGTTTCATCCTCTAGTGCATTGGCTCAATGTTGAAGTCCGCAGACTTCGGGAAGAATGTTGCGATACGGATGTTGTCGCGCAACTTAATTGCCAACCCGCGAACTATGCTCGTTGCTTGCTGAACATGCTGGAACTGCATCAGAAGCTGCGCCCCTCGACGGGGCTTGTCAGCCTCAGCCCGTTCGAAGTCACAGCAAAACGTATGCAAAACATCATGCGGTACCCTCAGCAACGTCGAAACCGGTTGAGAACGGTTGCTCATTCGGTCGGGATGGTTTGCTTCGCATTGGCAATCCTGCCAGCGACTGCGAGCTCTTCCGTGACGCCGAAAGTCATTGTCGGCGAACTCAATCCTACAGCAGCAATTCAAGAAATCCCCAAACAACGACCACCTAAAACTTCACCTCCTCAGATCAAGAAAGTTCCTCCCACAAACCGAATAAATTCAAGAGAAGAGTCCGTTCCAGAAGAGAAAAAAACGTCTCTGGAGTCGACTTTGCCAGCCCTATCAACTCCGCTCAAATACACTTGGATTCGTGGCGATCAGCATACTTATGAAGTCACCATCGAAGCGAAGTACCCGACAAAAATTCGAACAGACCATGGGACACCAACGTTCCGAGTCGACGAATATGTGGCAGGCCTGCCTGCCCTTTCAATGAAGAATTCAAAATTCAGTAAGCAATTGATTCCTAGAGAAGGCATCGAATTGCCAACTCTGCCCGGCGCGGACGATGACTCTTTTGACGACTCACTGTTTCCGTACGGTCCGGAGCGAGTGTTTGGGCCATCTTATTCTCCTCGACCTGAGAGGAACCTCCCGAAGACCATTTCAGGTTCTAATGGCCATGTGAACCCATCGACCGGGCAACTTCCGTATCTACTCGGAAGCCTTAACGACTGGGTCTTCCCAAGCCTTTCGCAAAATGGCGACAGATCATGGCAGGAAGACTTCACGCGCGACTTCAACCTCACGCCAGACGACTACGCGAGTCTCAATCCGTTTAGCACTCCACCTAAAGAGAGAATGCGAGCGAATGTGCAAATCAAAAATTCGGTCCAAAGTGTTACTCAAGATCGTGTCACGATTTTGCGTAATTGGACTCTGAGAACAGAGCAAGAAGCAAACGGCGAACCGCGCCGTGAGATAACCCTCAGCGGCGAATTGCACCTCGACACGAAAAGTTCGTTCCCTATTTCAACCCACTACACCGGACGCCTCGTCGAGCGCGAGCGAAATCGCGAGTATCGTATTCCTCTAAAAATTGAAATTCGGCGGGTTGGTAACTGATCACGACCAACGAAAACTCGTCGTTCGTGATGTTTACCCAATCAATTTCTTCAACCGTGTCACCGCTTCTTCAACATTTGCTCGGCTATTAAAGGCGCTCAGGCGGAAGTAGCCTTCGCCGCTGGCTCCGAAGCCGGAGCCGGGTGTGCCGACGAGGTGGGCTTTGTCCAAAAGATGGTCGAAGAACTCCCAGCTTTTCATTCCCTCTGGTGTCTTTAACCAGATATACGGAGCATTCACACCGCCGTATGTATCGATTCCAACTGATTGCAGGCCTTCGTTGAGAATGCGGGCGTTGGTCAAGTAGAAATCGATCAACGCTCCGATTTGCTGCTTGCCAGCTTCGCTGTATGCAGCTTCGGCACCGCGCTGAATGATGTAGGATACGCCATTGAATTTCGTGCTCTGTCGGCGGTTCCATAGTGAGTGAATGTCCGTTTCGCTGCCATCGGCGGTCTTCCCTTTCAGGCTTTTCGGAACAACAGTAAAGGCACAACGTGTCCCGGTGAAGCCTGAGTTCTTGCTGAAGCTTCGGAACTCAATCGCACAGTCTCTTGCGCCATCGATTTCATAAATCGAATGCGGAATTTCTTCGTCTGTGATGAAGGCTTCGTAAGCAGCATCAAAAAGAATCAGTGAGCCGTTTTCGAGAGCGTAATCGACCCACTTTTTGAGAGTCTCTTTCGTCGCGACCGAACCGGTTGGGTTGTTCGGGTAGCAGAGATAGATCATATCGACCGGCTGCTCCGGGACGTTCGGAGTGAAGTCGTTTTCAACAGTACAAGGAAGATACGTGAGACCGGCGTACCGACCATCTTCGTCGGCTTCGCCTGTCCGACCTGCCATGACATTGGTGTCGACATAGACCGGATAGACCGGGTCTTGCACAGCGACGGTGTTATTCGGTCCGAAGATATCCAGAATGTTGCCGGTGTCACACTTTGATCCATCGGAGATGAAAATCTCATCGGCAGAAACATCGCAGCCGCGCGACTGATAGTCGTTTTCGGCAATCGCATTTCGCAGGAAATCGTATCCCTGTTCCGGACCGTAACCACGGAAACTCTGGTTCGCTCCCATTTCATCAACGGCGCTGTGAAGAGCTTCGCGGATTGCTCCGGGCAGCGGTTCCGTCACATCTCCAATGCCAAGCTTGATGACATTCGCCTCGGCGTGTGCATCGCAAAACGCGTTGACGCGCCGCCCAATCTCAGGGAAGAGGTAACCAGCTTTGAGTTTCAGAAAATTGTCGTTGATCGTTGCCATGGTTTCGTTTTTATTATTCTAAATTTATTTGGTATGGGTGTTCTCTGAAGCCTCTCGGCTGGCTCAATGTACGCGCATTCCGGGTTTGGCTCCGTCGTCAGGGTCGAGGAGGTAAATGTCTTTGCCGCCGGGTCCGCAGGCAAGAACCATGCCTTCACTGAGACCGAATCGCATTTTGCGAGGTTTCAAGTTCGCACAGCAGACGACCAACCGTCCGACGAGTTCTTCGGGATCGTAAACGCTTTTGATTCCAGCGAAGACGTTGCGGGTTTCCTCGCCACCGAGTGAGAGTTTCAGTTGCAGCAGCTTGTCCGCACCTTCGACATGCCCAGCTTCAACGATGCGAGCGACTCGCATGTCGACTTTCATGAAGTCTTCAATCGTGCAGTGCTCTTCGGTCATCGGCTCTTTTTCGAGAGCTTCGGGACCATCGCTGAAGTTGGTTGCAGGTGTTTCAGGAATGGAATTCTCTTTAGATTCTTCGACCATTTTTTTGACTTTCTTTTCGTCGACGCGTTTCATCATGTGCTGGAATTTACCGATCGTTGCGCCGAGTAAAGGCGTTTGTGCGTCGTTCCAGCTTTTGATTTGAGAATTGAGTAGTTCTTCTGTTTGTTGTTTGAGATTCGGTAACACTGGGGCGAGGTAGATCACGACCTGTCGGAATAAATTAAGACCGACCGTGCAAATTTCCCGCAGTTCCTCCGCTCGCGCTTCATCCTTACGAACGACCCAGGGTTCTTTGTTTTCAATGTATTGATTCGCTCGATCTGCAAGGACCATGATTTCTCGTATTGCAGTGCTGTAGTCGCATTTCTCGAAGAGTTCCGCGATTCGATCACCAACGTCTGCTGCCTGTTGGAAGAGGCCACCGTCATCTGGATACTCTGCAGACAGTTCCTTCCCAGCAACAAACTTCCCGCAACGACTCGCAATGTTGACCACTTTGCCAACGAGGTCGCTGTCGACTTTCAATTTGAACTCTTCAAAGTTCAGGTCGATATCGTCAACTTTCGAACTCAGTTTCGATGCGAAGAAGTACCGGAGGTGTGATGAATCGAGATGTTCCGCATACTTTGCCGCATTGATGAATGTCCCTTTCGATTTGGACATTTTTTCACCATCGACCGTCAGGAATCCGTGGATGTGGACTTTCTCTGGGAGGTTCAGACCTGCCGACTCGAGCATCGCAGGCCAGAACAGCGTGTGAAAGTAGGTAATGTCTTTGCCGATGAAGTGATGGATTTCGGTTTCGTCACTCCGCCACCAGTCATCGAGTTTTTCACCGTTGGCATCACACCATTGTTGCGTGCTGGCGATGTAGCCAATCGGAGCGTCAAACCAAACGTACCAATAGTTGCCTGGTGAGTCAGGAATTTCGAAACCAAAATAAGGAGCTGGGCGTGAGATATCCCAGTCACGAAGTTCATCCCCCAGAAAATGACCTTTCAAGTAGTTCGCGATTTCGGGTTGCAGATGATCACCTGACTGTTTCCATTCATTCAGAAAGTCGTGGCACTGTTCGAGTTCAATAAAAAGATGCAGTGCCGTGCGAAGTTCAGGAGTCGCTCCGCTCAGCGTACTCTTCGGATCAATCAATTCCGCCGGACTGTAAGTTGCCACGCACTTGTCGCAATTGTCCCCGTACTGATCTGTTGCCCCGCACTTCGGGCATGTCCCTTTCACAAAACGATCCGCAAGAAACGTTCCAGCTTCAGGATCGAACAGCTGCTCGACCTCTTTCTCTTTCACCAAACTAGCATCGCGGATCGATTGCCAGATTTGGTGGCATTGCTCACGATTCTCGTCGCTGTTCGTCGAACCAAAGTTATCGAATTCGATGTCGAATTTTGAGAAGTCGCGGATGTGGGCCTCTTGAACGTCCGCGATGAGTTCTTCTTCGCTACGTCCTTCCTGTCGGGCACGGATCATTATTGCGGTGCCGTGAGTATCATCCGCACAGAAATAGCGACAATTGTGACCTCGGAGTTTCTGAAACCGAACCCAAATGTCGGTCTGGATGTACTCGACCAAGTGCCCGATATGGATATCTCCATTGGCATACGGTAAGGCGGCAGTGACGAGAATTCGACGTTTTGACATCAATTAATATTGGTTGAGGTGTTTCGCCCGTGGATGATTGCTCTTCACGGACATTTATAGGCTCTCAAGTCATGCAGTTTAGAAAGGGAAGGGATGAGCCGCGAGTAGTGGATCGTCAGAATGTTTAGATCAGTGAAATTTTGCGATCAAGGTCGCTCTCTGCGGAAATTTGCATTATCTGCAGAGCAAATCATGGATCCGCAGATTTCGCAGAGTGTTTGTTGCTCTGCCGAACTATAGACACATGCGAGGATTTTGTGGTTCGGATGATGGATCAGTCAAGTTGCATTTAAACTCTAGTCGATCAGCAATTGCTCTAGGTTGATTCTTTGACTTTCATCTATAGTAACTGCGAGATTTCGGTGTTATTGATTCGATTTATTATGTGAGAATTCTTCGCCTGCCAGGGACGGTTGTGCTCGGTTATCTGCTCAATTTGTTCTATTGTCTGTTGATTGCAGTGGTCAGTCCACTTCTACTTTTCAAAGGATGGAAGCATGGAAAGTACCGCGACGGCTGGAACCAAAAGTTGTGGGGTCAGTTGCCAACGCCGACTTCCAATTTAGGCAAGAGAGTCTGGATTCATGCGGTGAGCGTCGGTGAAATTTTACAGTTGCAGCAAATTATTCGTGAACTCCGACTCAAAGAGCCATCACTTGATTTGCTTGTGACAACGACGACGCAAACCGGTTTCAAAGTTGCGAGCGAAAAACTGACAGACTGTCAGGTTGCTTACTTTCCACTCGATTTCACCTGGTCTGTGCGCGAGGCGATCAGGCGTGTTCAACCGGATTTGATCGTTTTGATTGAACTTGAATTGTGGCCGAACTTTTTAAGAGAAGCAGCGGCGCGGCAAGTCCCAGTTGCTCTCATCAATGGTCGGTTGAGTGAAAGAAGCTTCAACGGTTATCGAAAACTCCAACCGCTCTTTTCTGGATTGCTCAACCAGATCACAAAAATTGCCGTTCAGTCAGAAGAGTACAAACAGCGTTTTTTGAAGCTTGGTGTCGATGCGGAACGAATCGAAGTGACAGGCTCGATTAAATTCGATGGCGTCGAAACGAACCGTGATCGTGAAGAAGTTCAAAGCCTGCGGGCATTTTTTGAATTGAAACCGGCAGACGTTGTCTTCATCGCCGGCAGTACACAGCAGCCTGAAGAGAAGACGGTGCTAGAAACTTTCGAGAAGGTTCGTCAAGAACTTCCGAATGCTCGGCTGATTATTGTTCCACGACATCCAGAGCGCGGGGATGCAATCGCCCGACTGATTGAAGAATCTGGTTACGGAATAATTCGTCGATCAAGCGGAATCCGTTCAACGAGTCAGTATTCACCTGTCGGGTTGTTAGATACAGTGGGTGAACTTGGCGATTGTTGGGCGCTGGCGGATGTTGCCTTCGTCGGTGGAAGTTTCGGAGATCGTGGCGGGCAAAATATGCTTGAGCCTGCGGCATATGGAGCTGCGGTTTGTTTCGGTCCGAACACGAGAAACTTCAAACACATTGTTGAGCTACTACATGCCCATCGTGCGGCTCAAACAGTTCGCAATCAAGCGGAGTTGGAAGAGTTTGTCTCAGAGATGATGGCCCAGTCGGATGTTGCAAAAGCGATGGGAAAACGCGCACAAGAACTCGTCTTGCAACAACAGGGTGCAACCCAACTCAGTGTGAACTTGCTCCTGGACATTCTTGAGACCAGTGACAAAAAAACAAGCTACTCAAAAGCGGCGTGATCGATCTACAGGTTCAACTCGTGCCTTTGGGGCGACGCTGGAGGTACTGCTGAATCGCATCTGCGGCTGCGCTGGGGGCTTCTTCTTTTGCTTTTTGCTCAGCAGTCTGTTCGCCACCTTCACTGGGGGGCGGTGTCGCAGGCTTCGGCTCCGGTGCTTTCGCACCAGTCTCAGTAGGATCGGGAAGTCGCACGGCGGGCTCTTCAATTTTCTGAGGTGCTTCCGCTTCTGGCGCAATGGCTTCTTGCCCTGGCATTGGTGGCTGCATCCCTGGCGGGTAACCCATTTGTTGTTGTGGATAACCCATCGGTTGCTGGGGAGGGTATCCTGGATAACCGTAAGGCATCATCCCCTGCGGGTAACCCATTTGTGGCGGATACCCGACTGGCATTTGAGGAGGCATCCCACCCGCAGGTGGGAAATACTGGGTGTCTCCGGTTTGCGGAAATTCCTGAGTCGGTGGAGTTCCTGCTGGGGGAATTGTTGGGATCTCCATCATCGTGTCAGATGTGGAAGGTTCACTCACGGTTTCATCAGCGCTGACAACGTCGGTCGTCTCACTGGGATCGTCTTCACCCTCAGGGCTACTCGCAGAGATGATTTCTGTCGGCAGATCATTGGCTAAGTTTGTTCGAGTTTCATCCGTAATTGGATCGCCGATGATGACTTGAAATTCAAGCTTTCCAATCGAAACAGAATCACCCGCGTTAAGAACAACCGCGCCACGGATTTTTTCGCCATTGACGAACGAACCGTTTGTGCTTCCCAAGTCTCTCAATCGAAGTCCATATTCATCCAACGTGAAGACACAGTGATGCCGACTCACGAGGTCACTGTTCGGACGAAGGTGACAATCTTCCTCGCGACCGATCAGAAATTTTCCGGACGGTAAAGGGATTGCACTCCCTGTCTGTTTTCCAGACAAGACTCGAAGTTCCGCTTGCAGCATAATGTTTCAACCTTGGCTGAAATCGTGAAAGGCTTGCCGTACCACTGATCTATCATTCTATTCCGATTCCAGGTCGATGCCAACAGGAAAGGGAAGAAATCGTATTGATAATTTCATTAGAGAAGAGGGGACGAAACCGTGAATTTTGTATGAAGACTTGAATAAGTCGACTTCTGAAACTCTCTGATACCTTGCCAGACTCAATTCGACGGATTGCCCAGAAACCGTCCTCCATGACAAAATTCTCCCGTCCAGCAACTCACTGCTGGCATTGCGTTATTTCACCACAAGGCTATCACCCAGGGTGCTGGGTGTCAATTTGGTTGGAACTAAATAGCAGGGCGACTGGGACACAAATCAACAATAGTGCGTTAAACATTTCCGTCAATTCAAGCAGTCGGTGAGATAGCCAGCTTCGTGCATGTCCCCACTCCCCGATGGGTCTCGCAAGGGGCTAAGTGAGAGTGAATAGCGGCGCATTCTCGGTTCTCCACTTTTAATCGGACACCAGCGCGTGGCGATTGCAACTTGAATCTCTAATAAACACCAACCGTCGTTTTCTTGGCGAAGACGTGGAAGGGGCGCACACCGCTGATGCCGTCCCAGACGAACTTCTCGCATGGGAGTTCGCGCTCACCTTCGTCCCGTTCCATGAAGCCAGGAATGAACAGCTCATCCGTTAAGGTTGTCAGTTTCACGCGACCAGTTTCACCATAGCCAACGACTTTGTTGTAGTCGTCAAAATCGACAACTTCAATTGCTGCGCGCGGTTGTGGTGCGTAGTAAGTGATTTTGAATTCATCGGCAGGATCGAACGGTTTTCCACAAGCGAGTCCCATGAGCGTGTTTCCGTATGTCGGCGTAATGAACACATCCGGACCGAGCAGTTCTTCTTTACAAAAGCGGTACCACTGCGGTGTGAATTCGGTGCCACCAGCAAAGATTCCTTCGATGCCAATCTCAGCAATGCTTGTTCCTTCATCAAGCAGTCGCATCGCCAGAGCTTCAAGCAGCTTCGGTGTTGCGAACATACATTTGATATCGTGACCAGCAGTCAAAACAGTGTAAGCCTGATCGATGACATGATCGGCGTAGGCTTTCGCCGATTCGACATCACCTTTTTTGAGAAGCTTCACAACCCAACGAGGATCTAAGTCAACGCAAAAACAAATCCCCCCACGGTACTGACAGAGATGCTCGACTGCGAGGCGAAGCCGACGTGGTCCAGACGGACCGAGCATCAGCCAGTTTGATCCGCGCGGAAAATCTTCATCAGACAATGTGTCCGAAAACTGTTCGTAGTCAATGAAGTGGTCTCGCACGACGCATCGAGATTTCGGAACGCCTGTCGTTCCACCGGTCTCGAATGTGTACTTGTATTCGTTGTGCCATTTCTTGGGCAAGAATCGCTGGACCGGTCCACCTCGAAACCAGTCGTCTTCAAACAGTGGGAACTGTTTCAGATCGTCGAAGCAGTTCACGTCCGTGAGCGGGTTGAAGTCGTACTCTTTCGCTTTCTCCAGCCAGAACGGTGCTCCCAGTTCAGGGTCGAAATGCAATTGGACAATACGGACTGTTTCTTCGTCCAGTTTCTTGCGGGCTGTGACGGCTTGTTCATTGAGTTGGTCGCTCAAGGTCTCGACCTTTCTTACACTATGCGTAGGATTGTATTGAAGTGAGTTTACGAAACCACATTTTGGGAAGCCACGTTGAAGTGGTTTCCAACAAATCGTTGAGTTTCTTCGTAAAGCAGGGGATACCTATTGGTTGTCAATCATAGGTAAGCGAGTCGCCTTTGCAAATTCGCAGAGACCTTCAGACTGAGACATTTCGGATCTCGAACTTGGAACCCAAGTGATTTTGAGGAAATAACGTGAGTCTTTTCTCTCCCCAGGCATCTCAGAAAGAGTTGGCGCATTTGTGTCGGTCGCTGGGAACGTCACTTCACGCTGGTATTGATCTGATTCGTGCTCTGGAGACCGCCGCGAAGCGGAGTTCTGGAAACTTGAAGTCAGTTTTGAACGACATGGTCGACCAGATCAAGTCTGGAACAGATTTGACTTCGGCAGTGGAGTCCCACGCGACATTTTTCCCCGATCTTTTCGCTGACATTATTCAAATTGGGGAGTATGCTGGGGCCTTA
>JAJDEL010000151.1 GCA_029259835.1 Planctomicrobium sp.
CACGCAACGTGGAAGACCCCGTTCGATTTGTCAAATCGGGAATCTACTTTAGGACTGTTCCTTAACTCCAGTTGGAAAGCGGTCTGCTCTGAAGCTCACAAAGGCAGGTGTTCCCAAGCAGAGCCTGGAAACAAGAAGCCAAATACTGATTCGCAGACGCTATTTGCCAGGGTCTGAATTCAAAATTGCTGGATTAGCCCGAAGCAGCTGACCTTCAAAGCCTCTCTTGCGAACTGTGGCAAGGATGCCTTCTTCCGGAATCAGGCAGCAGGACATTGTGCCGACCAGGGCCTCACCAGTATTGAAATCCACTTCGACAGCCAGTACGCCAGGGACAAATTGAAGTGTTTTTTCAAGTGTGGCTGCACAACCTTCGCATGTCATCCCTTCAATTTTGAAGACCGCTCGGTTCATTTCCTCTGAGACAGTTTCACCTCCCCCACCCAGCAGGATTCCGACATAGCTTGGGAAAAACAGGAAGCCAATTGACATCGCCGTCACCCACCAAAACATCACTTTATTCATCGTCTGCATGCTGAATCGTCTTTTGCTCGTGGACGAACAACAACTTTTTTCAATCGTCGGTTCTGTGGGACAGCAATTGTCTCCGCCAGCAAGTCCAACTTTTTTGGGACGATAGGTGAAGTAAAAAGCCGCAGCGAGAAAACCAAACGTCACGGTCATGAACAACGGACGATAGGCTTCCAGAGTTGAAACAATCCCTGCTCCAGAGACTCCGACTGCCAGCAAGAGAAGTGGTAACCAGCAACAACTCGACGCCATGATTGCCGAGAGAAGAGTCCCGAATCGGGCAATTTTTTCACCCCTGCCTGTGGTTGAAGTGTTGGGAGATTTTGTCGATGGGATCTCTGAATCACTCAACCCCAATTCGTTTGCGGCAACCTGAATCCCATTAGCCACACTCCCGAGGCAGCAAGAACCAGAAGGGTTCTCCCTTTCACAGCGACAGCCAGGGTCTTTCATCTTCGCCCGAATCTCTTCGAGAGCGACTGACTTTCCGTTCGCACGAATTTCTTCTTTGATACTCGCAACAGAATGATCAAAACAGTAGCAAAGAGGTCGCTCGCCTGACGTTTCCTTGATGCCAACCGGGACTTTTAACTGCGACTTCCTGAAAGTCGTCTCACTTGATTCCGAGAAGTAAACCACATCGCATTCGGCAGAGCCACAAAACCGCCAGCGAGTCTCGTGGACTTCTGGCTGGCAGCAATCGCTTGAGCAGCACGAATCGGTCTCCGCTTCAGACTCAACATCAAACTGACTGACGATGTCATCATTTAGCATCGCTTTCAAGGTGGCTGCGCCAACGACCTTCGCATTTGAGTGACAATCGGGACAAGAAGTCAGGCGTTGTCCCGTTTCCAATTGATTTTCCGTTTTCATCTGTGGATTCCTCCCGATTTCATCATCGAGGGTTCGAGTGACTCTGTTTTGATCGCGGTAATGGAGCTGTGAAAAAATTCATTTCATTTCGAGAGATTCCAGAACCGGACAGTCGCTGGTTGGTCCGCTTCCGCAGCATGATTTCGTGAGCTTCACTAATGACCGTTTCATCTGTCGGAGTGTTCGAATCTTGCTTTCGATATCCTCGATTTTCGACTCTGCTCTCGCTTTGACATCCGAACAAGTTGTGGTCGGATCAAGTTTCAGTGACAGCAGCTCCTTGATTTCCTTGAGAGTAAAACCGAGTTCCTTTGCCCGGCGAATGAACTCCAGTCGTTGCACAACTGTTTCGTCGTACTGTCGATATCCGGAGGGCTTCCTCTCTGGTTCTTCAAGGAGTCCTTTGCGTTCGTAGAACCGGACGGTCTCAACACCAACATCTGCCTGCTTTGCGATTTGACCAATAGTGAGAATTTTCACGGATTCGTTCTCCACGCTTTGTGAGACTCGGCATCTAAAAATGTGAAACGACCTGCTTCAAACAGACCGTTTCACTCGCAACTCGATCAGCCCGCTCATCGAGTTACTTGTCGGCACGGCAGCAGGCAGGGAGTTTTTCCTTGACTGCCGAGGTGTCAACACTCGCTCCAAGAGGACACTGGTCTTTACAAACTAACTCACCTGACAAAGGACACTCGACCTTGCCGGGGCAGTCGGCACGATCCGCATCGATCACTGGACACTGGTCTTTGCAGACCTCTTCGCCACTGAGCGGACATGTCACTTTTCCAGAGCAATCTGCTCTTTCATTTGAGTCACCACTTGAACTGGTCAGTCCAGCCGCCATGGTGACACCGACCAGCAACAAAATGCCGACGATACTCAACCCTCTTCCGAACATGCTGACTTTTCTCACTGCTCTCCTCCTCTAAAAAAGAATACGATTGGAGTTCCAGATGAGTAGTCTACACTCCGTACTGTACTACAGAGTCAAGAGTGAAATCGTCATTTTGAAAAACTTTGAAAGATTCGTTTCTCAAGTTTCATTTTTCGAGTGTTGAAGTTCCTCGTTATTCAGGAATGCTGGGAGATCGATGTTGCTCACAAAGTCAGAATTTCAAAGAATTGAAGGAACCGTTGCCGTCTCTAAAATAACCATTTCTTCTGGATTCCATTCACCAAATCATGTCAGGCTAAAGAAGCTTATCAAGTCAACAAGGAGGAACACCCGATATAGAAAAGCGGTTCATTCCTGATGAGTGTCACTTTTTTAACCTTTACAGTTGACTTGAGTTTGCGATAATCTTCTCATTGACTGAGTGTTGTCACATTAAGACTTTTCATGTTCCAATCTCGCACATTTCGTTCACTTTTGAGCCTACTGACACTGGTCATGCTCGGGGTGCAGTCTGTATCGGCGAGCGTCCCAGTTCGATGTGATGGTAGCAATTCCTTTGGGGTTTGCGATTGCTGTTT
>JAJDEL010000152.1 GCA_029259835.1 Planctomicrobium sp.
TCGGTGTTGCCCCAACAGAAGTTGTCAAGGATTGCGATCTGCGACGGATCCGCTCCTACGGCAACGCAATTACGAACCGCTTCATCAATCGCCGATGCTGCCATCCAGTAAGGATCGTGGTCGCCGAAGTGAGGATTCATGCCGCACGAGATGACCAAGCCGCGCGAGCTGTTTAACTCTGGTCGAACAACGGCAGCATCCGAGGGACCATCGTTCGCGATTCCGACTAGCGGCTTCACAACACTACCTGCCTGGACCTCGTGGTCGTATTGTCGGATGATTGATTCTTTCGAGCAGACGTTCAGGGAACCTAAAATCTGCTTGAGGGCATCTCCATGACTCACGCTCAACCCATCGAGATTCGTTGGAGTCTCTGTTTCTGGGAAGAAGGTTGCTTCGCGAACGACCGGCGGGCGACCATCATGCAGCAGTGACATTGGAAGGTCACCGACGACTGTGCCATCATATTTCAAAACTAGATTCTTTGTGTCTGTAAACCTTCCCAGAATGCAGGCTTCAACTCCTTCCGAGGCACACAAGTCATAGAATGCCTGCCAGTTCTCCTCCGGGACCGAAAAGACCATCCGTTCCTGAGCTTCACTGATCCAGATTTCCGTATAAGTGAGACCTTGATATTTGAGCGGCGCTTTTTCGAGCCAGACTTCTGCGCCGGTCTCTTCACCCATTTCACCGACCGCACTGCTGAAGCCACCAGCTCCACAATCTGTCACGGCGTTATACAACCCTTGGTCGCGGGCATCGAGAAGGACATCGAGGACCATTTTCTCCGTGATCGGGTTCCCGATTTGAACAGCACCGCCAGAAAGGTCTTCGCTTTCGTGTGTCAATTCTGCGGAGGAGAACGTCGCTCCGTGAATTCCATCCCGACCGGTTCGTCCGCCAATCGCAACAATGTAGTCGCCGGGGATGACTTCTTTTTCGCTCATTCCGACAGGAATCATGGCGACATTTCCGCAATAGACGAGCGGGTTGCCGAGATATCTCTCATCGAAGTAAACCGCGCCGTTCACAGTCGGAATTCCCATTCGGTTTCCGTAATCGCGGACGCCAGCAACGACACCGTGCATGACAGTTCGAGGATGCAATACTCCAGGCGGTAGGTCGGTGTAAGGCGTATCGGGCGGCGCAAAGCAAAAGACATCTGTGTTACAGACCGGTCGCGCTCCCATACCTGTCCCAAGCGGATCGCGAATCACTCCACCCAGACCGGTATTCGCTCCACCGTAGGGTTCAAGTGCGGAAGGGTGGTTGTGAGTCTCGACTTTAATGCAGACGTCGAATTCGTCATTGAATCGAATGATGCCAGCGTTGTCTTTGAAGACACTGACGCACCAATCCTGATCGCCGAGGTTCTTGCGAATTTGCTGTGTCGCGGCAAAAACAGTTTCCTTGAGCATGTTCTCAAATCGTTTTTCGCCGTTTTCGTCTTGATAGGCGATTCGCCCAGCGAGAGTTTTATGAGAGCAGTGCTCACTCCAGGTTTGGGCAATCGTTTCAAGTTCAATGTCCGTCGGGTCTCGATCCAGATCTTGGAACTGAGTCTGAATGGTCTGCATCTCTGTGAGGCTGAGATACAGCTGACCTTCCTTGCTCAGTCTCTCAAGGGCATCCTCATCCATCTCCCGAATCGCGATGTGTTGCAGTTGGAATTCATAATTGCCTCCAATTGCGAGACTTTCAATCGTCAATGGTCCATCGAGAACGCGCTCAATGGCATCGTTAGAGAGAACTCGTTCCGCAAATCGGGACAGCTCACCGGAGTCTGCATCTGCGTTGACCCAATACTTTCGGCAAGTGGCGACACCATTGACATCAACCCCGATGCCTGCGAGGGCTGCTCGCGCGGTGTTTCCGACATTATCAGTCACGCCTGGCTTGTAAAGCACATTCAATAGATGTTCGCCAGATGATTCTGAGTCGCTGATATCTGGTAACTGCCGTAATTTTTTCTCCTCGACGACCGAATCACTGAGTAATTCGGCAGCACGCATCGCGGACGCTTCGTCAATTGTCCCTTCGAGCAGATAAGAACGTGCTGCCCGGACGCAGCGGATTGAACTGAGGTTACGCAGTTGGCATTCAGCAAACGCGGACTGACCCTCACGATCTGTTTCGCATTCCAGAGGATTGATCTCAATTTCCCAAAGCATGTTGTCTTCCGGCATCATTGATGAAGTAGTGTCTGTAAATCGATTCTTTCTCAGAACCGCGTTGTTTCGTGGATCGTAATTCATCGGATACCAGTGTCGTAGCGTCTTGATCACAGCCAATTGGAAATTCCGACATTTTCACTAAAAATGATTTGAAAACTGCGAATTCGTGACGGGCAAGCTACATCTGGAAACTTTCTGCTTTTTTCTCAAAGCAGCGCGATTTTTTCCGATCTCAGCATCAAAACGCGGACTAGGTTTAGTCCGTTGTGATTTGGTTCGAGCTTCGTTGCGAAGTCCATCACCAAATCGAATCGGTGTTTCAGAATACCGATTTCATATTGCAGTTCACCTGTTCTTTATCGGTATTCCGGGATAAGGCAAGCACAATGTCATTGAGATTCAACACTGTCGTTTTTACTTCGATGATCGCCGTGATTGCTCTGCAAAGTTCGGCGAACGCACAAACATTTGAAGAACTAGTCGAAAACGCCCCTCCAATTCATCGTGTTGAGGAAGATTGGGAAATGTTGGTCGTGAATCCCGATCCGCAATTTAACATCCCTCAAGTGGTGACAGTTTTTGGTTCCACAAATGCTGCGTTTGATACTCACACTGTCTTCGAAATGAACCATGGAACACTCCCCACGTTTGGAGAGGGGGGAATGCAATTGCAGGTCTGGTACGGTGAATGGCTTCTTGGGTATCAACAACAAAAAGCTCCAACGGAACTGCATATTCCCAATGAAAAAATCCGCTACACCACGGCCACGGCTCTTGAGAATTCTCATCTCATCATGGAGGTTAAAGACGGAACGTCTCAAACATTCGGAACGTTCGCTGAGCCCGGCACCATGAAAGCGT
>JAJDEL010000153.1 GCA_029259835.1 Planctomicrobium sp.
TTCATCCATGTTCGCCTGAAAACTGTTCCAAATTGCAAGCTTTTGACATCCAGTCAACCATTCCCTTGCAATTCTAACCAACCCGAAATCCAAATCCACCTCAGCATGCAAGTACCAAACCAATTATTCAGGGACGACTAATTCTAGCCCTGATCCCTGACTCAATGGCATCTACTTGAGGACTTCTCGCTCTGAGCCGAACGCGCTAGCGTTGGGCAATTTGCGAGTAAAACGTGACTTCAATAAGGCCCGAGGCTAGCGCCAACGGCTCAAATGTTCCCAAAGTAGACGACATTTGTCCCTACTCCCTGGCCCCTGGTCCCTCGACCAAAAGCCCCCCCCTCTTTAAATATAAACATACGAGGTCTCAATGTACGGAACTCCAATCAAGACCCTGATTGAATCGCACGGTGCTGCTGGCTTTTATCACAAAGTCGTGGAACTGTTGAACGAAAAGAAACTGACTCCAGATGACTTTTCCTACCGAGAGCTTGCCGATGCCTGCGGTGTTCTCTCGCAATTACGTTCGCTGCAAGAATCAAGTCAGTCACTCGATGCCGCACTCAGTTCGCCGAAAGCACTGAACCATCTCCTGCAAGAGTCGAACCCCGGTGTCAGCAGCCATTTATTCCAGGTGGTGACAGGTGAACTAATCGGTCGAAAAGTGATCGATGGTTACGCCGACGACTCCGGTTTCATCGGTGATCAACTTGTGACTGTCATCCCGAACAGTTTGCGAAACACCCGCATTGCCGGCTTTCGCGCTCTGGCAGGACCGACCGAAGTTGAGGAAGGACATTCTTATGAAGAATCGACTTTCGAAGAAAAGTTCGTCACATCGCAAGAGTCGAAACAGGGACGCATTCTCAGCATCAATGAAGAACTCATTACGTTCGACCAGACAGGCGAAATCAACCGCCGGGCGATGGCTCTGGGATATTACCTTCGCCAGGAACGCGAACGCACCATCGTTCGCGCTGTGACCGATGCCGATTCCGCCGCAGGCAAATACGTCTATCGCCCTTCCGGAAACGGAGAAGCTCTTTACGCAGCGGATGGATCGAACCGTAACTATGTTGGCAGTTCGAATACGACATCGCCGGACTTTGCTGCATCGATTCCGCTTGCTGACTGGACGGATGTCGAAGAAGTCCTGAACTATCGAGCAACGGAAGTCAAAGACGACCGCATCGATGGTGATCAGCGTCCGATTGTTGTGCCGGCGAAACAGATTCTCGTCCCAGAGGCACTTCGAGGATCCGCTCGCAGCATTGTCAACTCGACGGAAATCAACGTCACGACAGCAGATGGCGAAACACGTTTCGCGAATCCTGTTCACAACATGATGAATGTACTCAGTTCACCATTCGTTGACGAACAAGGTGCGGCTGCGAAAACCGATTGGTACGTCGGTGACTTTCAGCGGCAGTTCATCTGGACAGAAATCTGGCCGGTGCAAACCTTTCTGCAAAAATCAGAAAGCTCCGCCGCGTTCGACCGAGATGTCGTCTTGAGAGTCAAAGCCCGCTACTACGGTGGCATGAGCGCCGTCGACACGGCGTTTGTCACTAAGGTCAGTGGAGCCGCTTAAGCTAACAGGTCAAAGAATGTTGCATTTTGCATGAGCCGTTGGTGCTAGCCACGGGCCTTGCAGAGCAACGTTTTTTCTCCAAAAGCCCGACGCTAGCGCGTACGGCACAATAGAGTCGCGAATTCAATTCTTGAATCTGCTGACGTTCACTCCCCGCTATCCCGGGTGCCACTTCATTGCGAGCAGCGAGATTCACGGTCACGTGATTCGAAGTTGCGAGCAAGTCCCGCAGCCCTCTCCCAATGCTGCCGGACCTGTGATTGATTCACGTCAATCACAGTGGCACTCGGGATTCTTTTTGTTCGCCTACGAGGAGCGTGCACCAAGTTTGACGAGCACGACGACGGAGTGCGGATCTCGCAGAGTCGGTGCACCAAACAGAGCCCGACAGGGCCTAGAAGATCTGAGCGTGGTTCTCGTAAGTGATGTCGTATTTCTTCATCTTCTTGTAGAGCGTCGTTCTGTTGATGCCAAGCAGGCGAGCCGTTTCTTGTCGGTTCCAGCCGTTTTGCTCGAGAGCATCCAGAATGATCTGCCGTTCCGGGTTCGCTAGGGCGGATTTCAAATTTGCATTGCCTGCCAGACGATTGATGGAGGCTGCTGAGTCAACTGGATCTCGCCGCAATTGTTCAGGAAGGTCGTGTGTGGTGATTGTTTCGCTTTTCGAAAGGACAATCGCTCGCTCCACGATATTCACCAGTTCCCGAACATTTCCAGGCCAGTTATATCGTTGGAGAGCCAGCATCGCTTGTTCATCAAAGCCACGAACCTTCTTCCCGGTCTGAGCATTAAACTCTTGAATGAAGTGTTCCAGCAGTAGCGGAATGTCTCCGAGTCGCTCTCGCAGCGGAGGCTGTGTAATTGAGATAACGTTAATTCGGTAGTACAAATCCTGGCGAAAGCTTCCTTCCCGGACGCGCGCCTCAAGATCTTCATTCGTCGCAAGGACTAAACGAACATCAACTTTGTGTGTTTTCGAGCCTCCCACTGCTTCAAACTCGCGATCTTGCAAAACGCGAAGAAGCTTCACTTGCAGACTTGGTGAGGCTGTGCCAATTTCGTCAAGAAACAACGTGCCACCGTCGGCTTGGAGAAACTTTCCTTCTTTGTCGTGTGTCGCTCCTGTAAACGCACCTTGTACGTGACCGAACAATTCACTT
>JAJDEL010000154.1 GCA_029259835.1 Planctomicrobium sp.
GAGGCACTTCCGGCCCAAGATGGCCTACGCTGGCTCAAAGAGGCTCAGAACGAAGATGGTGGCTGGGGAGGTGTTCCCGGTGCCCCATCAACGGTCGAGGAAACATCGCTTGCTGTCGACGCTCTGCTCGCAAATAGAGACGCTATTCCAGAAGTCTCACGCGGAGTTTCCTGGTTAATCGATAGAGTTGAGGCTGGAACCATTGGTGAAACGGCTCCCATCGGTTTCTATTTTGCGAAATTATGGTACTTTGAAAGGCTGTATCCGGTCATTTTTGCAGCAGGTGTTTTGCGAAAAACGATCGATTCTTTCGAGAAAAACAGAGAATCAAAAGACTGAAACTGTACGCTTTGTTGGTTTCATTCACTGCGCGGTAGATACTTACTGAAACTGTCAATTAAAGACAGCAAGAGAAATAAAGGAGCAGACGTTGGACATTGCGACAAACTCGTCGTCCGCGGCCTCTTCAAATATGAATGTGGTAGAGTCTTCGTCCGGTCGAGCGACGACGGAGCAAGCTGCGGATGCACCTGCCCCCAAGAAGCGGCAGCGACGAAAGAGCACTGCGCACCTCAAGGCTGTTCCAGAAACGCTCTCACTGCGTGAATTGATCAAGGCAGATGCTGAAGCATTTGCTCGTACTCTCGATAAGTCGAACGCATTTACACGGCGCGAACTCGAACAATGGGCGTATGACTTCTTAAAGAAGATCGATCAACCAGAGAAGTATCTGGGCTTCGCGATGGTGATGATCGGGAATTATTTCTGGAAGAGACAATTCCTGGCGACTCCATTCGAGCGACGAATGCTGCTGTTGCCACACTGCCTAAAACATGCCGAAGGTTGCCCAGCAGAATACGATGAGTTTGGACTCGACTGCGAGAAGTGTGGAGCCTGCTCAATCGCTGATTACAAAGTTCGAGCCGAGCAGCTTGGTTACAAGGTTCTGGTTGCCGAAGGTTCTCCGGTCGTCTTGAAGATTATCGTCGAAGGTTACGTTGACGGAATTCTTGGCGTCGCTTGTTTGAACGTTTTGGAAAAGGCGATCGATAAAGTTTTGATCGCTGGCGTTCCATCGTTCGCAGTCCCACTTCACTCAGGTGACTGTAAAAACACTTCACTCGACGAAGCCTGGGTCTGGGAAGTTCTCGAAAAATACGAACCGATCGAAGAACAAGAAACTCGCAGCCACGTTCCACTGATGCGGAGTTCTGTTGACCTCTTCAACAATCGATTCAACGACCTCTTGCCGAAGGTTCGCAGTACCACTCCTGAAAAAGCAAACTCGCCACTCGGTCAAACTGAACAGATTGCCTACGACTGGCTGGAAAAAGGTGGCAAGCGGTTCCGACCCTTCATTACTCTCGCAGCGTATGATGCCGCAACTGGCGGTGATGTCGTCAATGGTCGGCATGACAGAGACAATCCTGTTGAGTTTTCAATGGCTGTCTCCAAAGTTGCGATGGCGATTGAAGCATTCCACAAAGCCTCTTTAGTCCACGATGACATTCAGGACAACGACCTGTACCGGTACGGACGCGAGACACTTCACCGTAGCCATGGAACTGGGCCGGCGATCAATATCGGGGACTATCTCATCGGTTTGGGATACCGTCTGGTCAATGAATCGCGTGCTGAACTCGGTAGCGATGTTGCCTGCGACATTTCTGAAAGCATGGCCTCGGCACATATCAAGTTGTGTGATGGTCAAGGTGCGGAGATGGCATGGCAACACGATCCCGACTGGAACATGACGCCACTGGACGCGTTGCAGATCTACGCATTGAAGACATCACCCGCATTCGAAGCTGCTCTTTTCTCAGGCTTACGAATGGCAGGTGACAGCGAAGCGTTCGGAGAAACGATTCCTCAGTTTTGCCGACAACTTGGCGTTGGATTTCAGATTCTTAACGACCTGAAAGACTGGCGAGGTGACGACGATAATAAACTTGTTGCTGGTCAAGATGCCCTCGCTTTGCGTCCTACGGTTTTATTGGCTCTCGCTTTGCAATCTGCAAACGTAGAGCAACGTCAGGAAATTCGTGAAATTTACGAGGCGTCTGGAAACGACTTGATGCGTTTCGGCAAGCTGCGTCGAATCTTCACCCAGTGTGGTGCATTCGAAAAAGCAGAAGGTCTCGTCCATAAATCTCGTGAGAGGTCGGAGTCGCTCGCTGACTCCATCGAATCAGACGAGATTCGGCAGTTGCTCTACTTCTTCGTCGATTCCATCCTCGCGGAAGAGGGAGAACCAACCCCGCTAGAGAAACAGCACGCCAGCGACTCAATGCTCGTCTCATTGCCGATTGTTTCTTCGTAGTGCATCAAGTTCCAAATGGACTGTGTCTATGAAATTCCCTACCGCATTGTTCTTGCTACTTGTTGTCTCCGGTTCGGTTTATTCCCAGCCGCCTGCGGCTGTTTTTTCGTTCAACGATGCCGAATCAAACAAATCTCCCGAAGGCTGGGTCCCCTTTAACGACAAGAATTCTCCAAGAGTCCGAGTTCACGAACTGAGTTCAGGTGAAAAATGTTTGCTTGGTCAACGATCAAGCAGTTCAGGATTAACAGCGCTTTCTTATCAACTTGCCTCACCGGCGAAACGTGTTCTCGTTGAATTTCGATTTGCATTCTCCAAAGGCCGAGGGCGCTCGTTGAATATCTGGTCTCACGACTCAGATGTGAATGATGCTTCCCAGCTCAATCTCTGTATTCAAAATGGAGCCTTGCAACAATTTGATGGGCGAACTCGTTCCTGGAAGGTCATTTCTCAGAAAATTGTCCCCTCAGAGTGTGTTTCGAAACCGATTTGGCATCGCCTGCGCATCCTCTTTGATGCTCAGGGACCGGGCCTCGATTATTGGTTAACTGGCCCAGAAGATTTCGTTTTTTCAACGACGCCGACAGCCACGATGCACGCCTACAGATCCGATGTTCCAATTCAAGGAATTGATCTGGTCTCCGGGACGCGCATCGCAGCCTCAGCCTGGTATCTCATCGATGACCTCAAAATCATCGATGACGAAACTCTCCGCAGCCCCGGAATTCCGACTCCTTTACCTGAGCCATTCAAGATTTGGACGGGAAAGAAAATTCCTGGCAATGTGAACGAAATTCCGTTTGTTCCCGGGCTAGTTCATCGCACGATCCATGAGGCGAACAACGAAAACGATCATTTTCTGCATGGTGCGGCGATTATTGAACATCGAGGAACGATCTACGCGAACTGGGCAAATAGTCCGACGAACGAAAACGGCCCACATGAAACCTTACGTGGACGCCGCTCATTGGACGGTGGTCAAACGTGGCTGCCGCTGGAGGTGATTGCTCCAGGTTTTGAAGGCTTGCAGCGTCATAGCCATGGCGTGTTCCTCAAGCACAACGGGCAACTCTGGACGATTTGCTCCCGTTTTGGAATTGGAGATTCTGGACGTCACTTCGATGGCTTGGGAGCAGAGGCATTTCTTCTGGATGAGGCATCCGGAAAGTGGATCTCACAAGGTATGGCAATGCAGAATTGTTGGCCATACGACGAACCAGCTCGATTACAAAGCGGGAACTGGATCACCGGGGGCCAAGACAGAAATGGGCACCCGGTCGTTGCTCTCAGTCAGGGAGACAACCCTCTGTCCTGGAGGACGCGACATATTTCATTTCCAAAATCACTGGCTCCAAGTTTTGCCG
>JAJDEL010000155.1 GCA_029259835.1 Planctomicrobium sp.
GGCTCCTCATTTTGGCCAGTTGGTCTCCTTGAAGCTGAGTCTGGTTCACCATTGACTGCTGTGCGGCTTCTTGTAGCCCCCAGCGTTCAGCTAGAGACTTGCAAAGGCCGTCTGCTGAGAGATCTGGCTCTGCCGTCTCTCCAACACAGTCTGCTGCTTCCGCAAGCACAAAGGTTTCGAATAACTGAGTCCTGGCAGGGTCGACTTCCAATGGCTTGCCATTCGCTTCGCAGTCAGAAATGATGGAATCGACCTTGCCGAGGATTTGCTGCGCAAGTTCGTTGTGAGAAGGTTTTTGCTGAGACATTTGAGAGTTGTCGCTAAAACGATGTGTGTAAGACTGGACAATGTTTCTCTTTTACGACGTTTTCAACAGAATTCAAGGAACAGGTGACCATGTTGAGCTTGAATTTCACCGACGAACTCTGACCGGCTCTGTATTATTTACCTTCGAGTGGGAACCATCATTCAATGCCAGCTCATGACGTCCGCATGTCAGGATTCCGTACACGTTCCTCAGTTGAAGAGGCTTGGGAGTGGTTGGATGATGCGCTCGCTGGAACAGCAATTCGGAACGAAACGATTCCGATTGAAGAGGCATTCGGTCGATCTTTGGCAGCGCCAATTCGTTCTGAAATTGACGTTCCTGGATTTGATCGATCTGCCATGGACGGGTACGCGGTCATTGCCGATGAAACAACAGGGGCAAGTGACTACCAGCCGATTCGACTCTCTGTTGTTGGTCAATCGATGCCTGGCGAGGCGTGGAATGGGAGCCTCCAGCCGCAACAGGCTGTCCGAATTATGACAGGTGCTCCAATCCCTACTGGAGCGAACGCCGTTGTGCCCGTTGAATTCACGCAGGCTGAGGGTGATGCCGTTGCAATTTCAATGGCAGTTGGTCCCTTCAAGCATATCGGGCAAACGGGCGAAGATATTCAGTCGGGAGCAACTGTCGTCGAGGCGGGTCGACTGCTGCGACCACAGGATGTCGCTGTGATAGCATCAATCGGAATTCCAAGTGTCACAGTACGCTGCCAACCGAGAGTGCGCATCATTATCACCGGAAACGAACTCGTCTCACCAGGACAGGAAAAAAGTCCGCATCAAATCTATGAAGCAAATTCGTCACTGTTGCTGGGAACAATTCCAAGGGATGGAGGTCTCATCGAGTCGGTGAATTTTGTTGAGGATACTGAGTCGGCAATAGAAAATGCTTTGCTGGCTCCAGGAGCGGATTTGATTCTTATTTCAGGGGGGTCAAGTGTTGGAGCGGAAGACTTTGCTCCGTCTCTGGTCGCGAAACAAGGGGAACTTCCGATCCATGGCATCGCGATGCGTCCTTCGAGTCCGACTGGACTCGGTCGAGTGGGAGCGGCTCTGGTCGTCCTTTTACCAGGCAATCCGGTCTCTTGTTTGTGTGCGTACGATTTCTTTGCTGGTCGAGCAGTTCGACAACTTGCCGGTCGATCGATTGCTTGGCCTTTTCGACAAGTTCAGGCCAAGCTGGAAAAGAAAATTGTTTCCGCAATCGGTCGAGTCGATTACTGCCGTGTTGTCGTTAAGGATGAGCAAGTGGACAAAATAGCAGTAATTCCTTTGGCGATCAGTGGAGCCTCGATTCTTTCCTCAACAACTCGGGCAGACGGGTTTGTTGTTGTGCCTTCAGAGTCGGAGGGACTTCCAGAAGGAAGTTCTGTTACAGTCATGCTTTACAGCTGATTGAACTGGCGTTTTTGCGGATGGTTTTCCGTTCAATGACGTCGTTTGACTCACCATCTTTGAACGACTACGATCTGCGATTCCCGTGCTGGAACGTTATTTCGCCACGGAAACCCCCTGAAACGAGATGTTTAGGCCGATTGCTCGAACATCGTAGAGCGTACTTTCTTGAACCGGCTGGTGATGTAACCTGCCTGACATTCATTATTTAAGTGACGATTTCCAGTTCAAACAGGAGACGTTGCGATGTGTCTGGAGAATTAAGACGTGGCGGATATTGTAGTCAAAGACATTCTTAATGCTGGTGTTCACTTTGGTCATAAGACCAGTAAGTGGAACCCCAAAATGCGTCCGTACATTTACGGCAAACGCAACAACATTCATATCATCGACCTGAAAGAGACCATTCGTGGTCTCGTGCGTGCCCAAAAATATCTCTACAAAGTCTCTGCTCAGGGAAGTTTAATTCTCTTTGTCGGAACGAAACGACAAGCTGTCGACATCGTTCGAACCACGGCAGAAGAGTGCGGAATGCCGTACTGTACCGAGCGTTGGTTGGGCGGAACGTTGACGAACTTCCGAACCGTTCGCAGTCGATTGAAACGACTCGAAGAGTTAGAGGCTTTGGAAAAAAGTGGCGAGTTGGCGACCTATTCCAAGAAGCAGCAATCTCGCTTACGCCGCGAGATGAGCAAGATTCAACGCAACCTGGGAGGGATTCGCGATATGAATCGGCTGCCAGAAGTGATCGTGGTTGTCGACCCAAACAAGGAACACAACTGCATCAACGAGTGCAAAGTTCTCGGAGTGAAAACTGTCGCACTGATCGATACTGATTCGGACCCGGATTCCGTCGACCTTCCGATTCCCGGAAACGACGACAGTATCCGCTCGATTCGCATCATCCTGGGATACCTCGGAGACGCGATTAAAAAAGGTCGTGCGACTCTTCCTCAACAGAAAGAGCAACGAACCACTGGCGACGATCCAAAAGCCGTTCCGAACGTTCAGTAGTCGTTCTTCGGTTGATTAACCCAAAGCCTCGCACGGTATAAACACCGTGTGGGGCTTTTTTTATTACAAACATGCGTACTATTCAGGCATGTTCCTCAATCGAATGGCCACCACCACTTTCTCTTTTTTGTGGTCTTCGAAACTCTGCTCAGAACTTGCCAAGGTTTGGGTCCTGCATTCTCCGGGTCTTCGTCGTAGCGAATTCCACCACAGGTGACGAAGAGTTCGACAGGAATGTCAAAGATAAAATCTACACAGACATCGTCGCAGTCGCCTTGGAGTGAAATTTGGTTTTCTCTAATCCGATCCAGTAAGTCCGGGACATTCCCTGTAGTTTCAAGATGATCAATGCCTTGATTGGCATCGTGGAAGACAGACCAGACTTCAACTCCATTTTCCCAAGCATGAACGGTACTGTACATAACCGTTTCGTTGACTTGGCACAGGGTCAATGAAGCGTTTTTTGATAGTCTGGCAAGCAGACCGTCTTCTGGAAAGATTCCGTCGTTGTCGTAAAGCAGGTAGCGACCATTCTGAAGCGTGAGTCCAGTCACGGGAGATTCAGCAATTTCTTCATACTCATCGGTTGGTTCAACTCCATACTCTTTGTGAATCGCTCCAAGGGGTTTCCCCGCAATGGTGATCAGTAATACTCTGTAACCCATCGCGACTCGATCAAAGTATGGAGTTATTGGGCAATTTACGCTCTTCGCTTACTCGGTCTTCAACTTGTAGATCGGCATGTTCCTTTGTTGGGCGAATTTTTCTGTGAGTACGTGAATCGTTTTCGTTTTTTCATCAATCGACATTACCATGATTTTGCCTTTCTCCTGGTATCGGTTGATGATTTGGGCAAAGGCCTTTTCAGCAGGAACCAATCCGAGGTTGAAGGTTTGCGCCATGTTTTTCGTATACCCGGCATCTTTCAGGGCATCGCCATCGACGAACAGTGTCACCTGAATTTCGTCACACAAATATTGGAACGCCTGCTCTAAAGGAGTCGCTGTGAATTCCGCATCGACTTGCATTCGCAATCGACCCTCGACTGTTTCCGGAAGCTTCGGTTTGTCTGTTGTTGCGATGGTGACTGGAGTCGAGAAGTCGGTTCGAGCGGCTTCGTTCGCTGTGAAGAGTGTTGCGAGCGCGAGGTTCGGAGTTGCTTTCGCAGGAAGGACTGTCGTCATCGAAACGTAGTTCGAAGTTGTCGTCGTGATGGTCGACTGTTGATACGCTTCAAGCATTGCTGGCAGACGTCCGATGAAATTTCGAAACCTCAATTCACGTGGACTCATCCTCAGGCAAACGTTTTTCCATAATGTCTCTGGCAACTCCGCAAGTTGTGCCTGAATTCTTTTGTTCACCTGCGGTGGATTGCTGGCTGAAACGGGATGGATTTTCAATTCCGAGTGAAAGTACGGTTCAGGGTGTGCGGACCAACTGACGACTTCGACATCTTCTCCAATCCAGTTCAGAATCTGCTCAACAGCCGGCTGTGCGGTCTCTGGCATGATGGATTCGTAATGCAGGCGAAGATCCCGAACAACACCGAACATCGTGAACAGGCGATCCTGGTCCGTCTCTCGTAACAAGTTCTCAAGCGGCACAGAGAGGACAAACGGCTGTGTTTGTGATTCTCCAAGTTCCGCTGCATACAACCGAGGAGCAATCGCAATCGTGCTGACATCCTTGATGAGGTACGCGTACTTGTCGTCCCGCTTCAAGCGGATGTCCGGGCGCTCCATGATGTCGTACACGGATTCACCCTTGAACTCATCAAGCAGATCCGACATTTTCGCTGGTTCTTTGAGATGCACAACTGTGCAAACTTCTGGCTTGGAACCTCCAGCGCCCAAGATGAAACCAATGTAAGCTTCTTCGATTTCAGCCGGCTCGCGTCGGCAGTGCTCCTTTAGTTTCGCTGCAATCCAGTTTGTCACATCATCCGTCAAGCTCGCCTTCAAAACTTTGTAGTTGTAGTCGTCCGACCAGAGCAATGAAGGTCGAAGATGAATCACAAACGTGACTCCTCTGGGCATCATTGCCAAACTCAATGGCTTTCCTGTTGTGGGAGCAAACTCGTCGACCAACTCTGAACTGTATTCCAGGCGAGCACGACTGTACGGCTCGTTTTCGTTCGCTGGCGAATCAAGATCTTCATTTGAAACTGACCCTGGTTCTGAATCCGGTGTCTGTTTCGGTGACTCGTAGTTCACGGTGAGATAGCCGACTGTTCCAACACCCAGCAAAAGGAAGACCCCAACAATGATTGTCGGTCCCCAACCTTTCTTTCGACGAGTCCGCAGGCGGTCGAGTTCACTGGCTGAACTTTCGTTGGCATCTGACGTGATGACAGGAGCAGCCGCTTCTTCGGCAGCAGAAAAGCTCGGAATCGCTGGCTCCGACTGAGGCGCGACCTGATGTTGTGAAGCAGCAGGGCTCACGACCGGTGCATCAGGAATCCACTTCGCTGATGTTCCCACTGGTGGGTCGTCTGTCACTAATTCCAGTTTGACTTCTTCCTCCACTGCTGGCGCAGAAGGCTTCGGAAGTTCCAGGACAAACGGGACTTTGCACCCAGGGCACTTCACTTTCTTACCCAGTAGCTTGTGATCATCGATCTTAAGCTTGCGTTTGCAGCTTGGGCATTGAACCGAAAATGGCGTTGGAATGGTCTCGGAAGACATGGTCTTGCCCAAATGTATTTCGCAAGGATGCGGGGGTGGGTTGGTGACTAAGGATACCTCACTCAGATTATCCTCACACGATCATGATTTTTCAATCAAGCACTTCTTTCTTTCAATTCCAAGGCATAATTCTTCTCTGTTGGAGCTTTTTATATCGTCTTACTCATCTTTTCAGCGAGTCGCTCGAGTGCCGGACTGATGTCGTCCGGTTGCAAATGCACATTTAATATGCTGAATGCATCTTGATGTGCCAAAGCCGCTTTCATCGATTGATGAAGCTCGCCGACGGTATTGACTTCAAACCCCCAACCGCTGCCGAAAATGTCTGGCATACGGTGATAGTTCCAGTTGAGAATATCATTGAACGGACCCTCCTGGAGGAATCGCTCGGTCGTGTAACCTTTATTATTCAACACCACGACGATGGGGTTGAAGCTCTGCCGTACGATGGATGAAAGCTCCATGCAGGTCATCTGAAATGCGCCATCGCCGACGAGTACCAGGGGGCGGAGATTTCGATTCGCTACTTGAACACCGAGAGCAGCCGGAATCGCGAATCCCATCGAAGTGTAATACGCCGGGCTGAGAAACTCTGTGTGTTTGTGAATCGTGAGATCCGAAGACGCAAATAACGAATCTCCGACGTCGGCAACGACAACCATGTCATTATCAAGGATGTCGTTGATATGAGTAAACAGGCTGCTGGTCGTTACCAGATCGCTTGCGTCTGGAATTTTTCTCTTGGGCTCCTTGCGGACTGGGAACTTTGGAGATTCCTTGACCTTGCGAATTTTCTTCTCTTGCAGGTCGTCTATGAAATCTTTCAGTAGGACATCGTGAAAGTGATGATGCCCGATGCGGAGTTGTTCACTCGTCACGTAAATGCAGTTTGTCGGATCAAGTTTCGCTGTGAAGATGCCGAGGTTGATGTCGGTCATAAATGTTCCAAGAAGAATCACACAGTCGCTGCTCTCGACGAACTCCGTCACTTCCTTGCGTCCCATCGCACCTTCATACACACCAACGTACAGCGGGTGTTTTTCACTGATCACCGACTTGCCCAACAGCGTCGCACACATCGGGATTTTGTTTTTTTCGGCGAGCGAAAGAACCTGTTCCCGCAAACCGAATCGGTGTACTTCAACACCGGCGATGATCACAGGGTTCTTCGCGGTCTTGATCCGCTCCGTCGCTTCTTCAATTGCAGCTTGGAGCGCATCGGCATGGCTGACTGCAACGGTGCAAGTTGGGCTGTACGGGGCGATCGGTTTCGAATGCACGCGGTCTCGCGGGAGTTCAAGATAAACCGGACGTTTGTAGCGAACCGCAGCTTCCAGGCAACGATCAATTTCGCGAAACGCCGTTAACGGATCATGCAAATCCGCTGTCGCAACTGTGATTTTCTCGAAAACTTCTCGCTGAGTGTTAAAGTCTCTCACGCGATGATGAAGCAGCGGATCGTTGACACGTTCTTCAATCCCAGGTGCACCACTGATGATGACAACCG
>JAJDEL010000156.1 GCA_029259835.1 Planctomicrobium sp.
CCACTCGATGGAAATGGTGAACGTGTCGAGATTCTCGTCACGACGAAAGGGCTGCTGACATCACGCTGGTACTTCCGGAAAAGTGATCTTTCGTTCATTGGCTTCGATACTCAACTTGACGATGAACACGATCCATGCAAAATTCGATTTACTCAATTCAGCGACACAAATGGTTTGAAATTTCCAACACAATTGAGCGTACAATACGGAGACCAACTTTGGGGCCAACTGGAGGTGACTGCACTGAACTTCCTGGATGCAAAGACGAAAGGAACGCCATGAGATTCTGTACCGCATGGATCGCTGTATTGTCCATCTGCCTGATGAACTGCCAACTCGCGAGCGCAGAGTCGGCCTCAGATGCTGTTGAAGCTGTGCAGCCAAAAGTCGTTAAAATCTTCGGGGCAGGCGGACTGAAAAACCTTGCCAGCTATGGCACAGGTGTCATCGTTTCTCCCAATGGTCACATCGCGACTGTCTGGAACCATCTTCTCGATTCAGACGTTGTTGCTGTGGTCCTCAGCGATGGACGCAGGTTTTACGGGCGTGTGATTGGAACCGATTCAAAGAAAGACATCGCGATTCTCAAGATCGATGCTCAGGATCTGCCTTATTTCGATGTCAGCAAAACGGCACAAGTCGGCCCAGGAGCCGCAATTTTGGCTTTCAGTAATGTCTTCAAAGTTGCAACCGGAGACGAACCGGTCACCGTTATGCAGGGAGTTGTCTCCGCGAAGGCGAAGCTTTCCGCACGGCGCGGTCGGTACAAAGTTCCTTACGACGGAGAAGTCTACCTCGTTGACGCAGTGACAAATAACCCCGGCGCCGCCGGAGGTGTTTTGACGACGGTCGATGGTCGCTTGCTCGGGATGTTAGGACGCGAACTCAAAGGGCGCAACAATACCTGGCTCAACTATGCGATTCCTTTTTCAGTTCTTCGCCAACCGATTGAAGACATCATCGCTGGTCGATTCAGCCGCCGTGACGATCTTCTCTCTGCCGCGAACGAGCCAAATGAAACCACTTACGAACCGATTGACTTCGGGTTTCTGCTTGTGCCGGATGTCGTTGCTCGAACTCCGGCATATCTGGATACGATTGTCGACGAGTCCAAGGCGGCGGAACACGGACTGCAACCGGACGATCTGATCGTGTTTGCGAACGGTGAACTTGTGCATTCCATTCGAACATTCAAGGAAGTCCTGGATCAGTTGATACCAGGCGATGATTTGCAACTCATCGTCCGCCGCGGTGACGATCTGGTCACAGTAACGTTTATCGTCCCGAAGAAATGACAACGATTCAGTATCATTCGACCTCTCATGGAGATTAAAAATGATTGCCACAGAACACACCGAGAGCACAGAGGAAAAGGAATGTTGAAGATTGTATCGCTCTAGGACCAAAGATTCTCCACGTGTGTAGTCCTTCCATTTTCTCTCTGTGTTCTCTGAGCCCTCTGTGGCTGCTCTTTTCTTTCACTACTATAAACAGGACAGTTTCCAATTCACGGAAAGTTCATCGTTCGAATGTCACAACCTTATAAATACTCAAGATGAGGAGACCACTGACGTTGTCAGTTCAATCTCAAATGAAAACTTTGATCAACAGACGAAAAATTCATGGCACATTTGTTTTGGTAGTCACTCTGTTCGGAATTGCGTTTTCGAACGCGGTGAACGCACAGTCGCTTTTCAAGCAAGAGCAACAGGCAATTCAACAAGCCGTTGCTGCAGTCAATTCGTCGATTGTCCGTATCGAAACTGTTGGCGGAGTCGATTTGGTCGGAGATGTTCTGACTGGAACAGGTCCAACAACTGGAGTCGTTGTGAGCGCCGATGGTTACATCATCACCAGTAGCTTCAATTTCGTCTCCGACCCGGCATCTGTTTTGGTCACCTTGGTCGACAATGAAAGCAGCAAAAAGTTTGCTGCAAAAATTGTTGCCAGCGATAAATCCAAAATGCTCACACTGCTCAAGATCGAAGTCTCTGGTCTCAAACCGATCACATCTACCGTAAAGAGCGAAATCAAAGTCGGCCAACGAGCAATTGCGTTAGGTCGAACCTTTGACGTCAGTTTTCCGAACATTTCCACAGGCATCATCAGTGCCCTCAATCGTGTCAATGGCAAGGCGATCCAGACAGATGCCAAGACCTCTCCTGTGAACTATGGTGGTCCCTTGATTGATCTCTCAGGACGCTGTTTGGGGATCATCGCCCCGCTTTCACCACAACAGGAAGGTGAAACTTCCGGAGTCGAATGGTACGACAGCGGGATTGGATTCGCCGTTCCACTCCAGGACATCGAACGTGTGTTGAGTCGGATGACCAGCGGCGAAACTTTGCACCGAGGATTGCTCGGAGTCGGGTTCGAAACTCAAAGTCCTTTGGCTGGTGAAGCAAAAATTTTACGTGTTAGGCCAAACTCTCCCGCTGACGACGCTGGTCTGGAAATCAATGATGTCATCACCAAGATCGATGAACATACCATCAATCGTCTGGTCGACCTGCGTCAGA
>JAJDEL010000157.1 GCA_029259835.1 Planctomicrobium sp.
GCGGTCTCGGTGCGGCAGCATTGCAGTCTTTGCTTAACGAGGACGTGACTTACGCGACTGGGAAGAGACCAGCAACTGATGCTGAACAGCGATCAAAAATAGAAGCGACCGCTAAGAACTGCATCTTCATCTTTCTTGCTGGAGGAATCAGCCACGTCGATCTGTTCGATCCAAAGCCCACCTTAGAAAAGCATGCCGGTGAGCCGCTGCCTGAATCGTTCACGAAAGATGTGCGATTTGCCTTTATTAAATCCTCCGCCAAAGTGCTTCCCAGTGCTTACCGATTTCGTCGACATGGGGAAAGCGGTTTGGAAATGTCTGAATTGCTTCCGTGTCTGGCGACATGTGCTGATGACCTTGCGGTTGTTCGGTCGACTCACACGGAAGCATTCAACCATCTGCCTGGCCACATGTTACTGAACACCGGCGTCGAAAAATTTGGGCGTCCCAGTATTGGCTCGTGGGTACTTTACGGTCTCGGAAGCGAGTCTCAAAATCTTCCAGGTTATGTCGTGCTGACTTCGCGCAGCCTTGTTCGTGGAGGCGGAGCGAACTGGTCCAATGGCTTCTTGCCGCCGCGTTATCAAGGAGTGCAATTTCATGACCAAGGTGAACCGGTCGTGAACCTGAGTCTGCCGCCGGGCATTCCCGAATCGGCTCAGAGAGCCAGCCTGGACACGTTGTCTGAATTAAATCGACAGCGATTCGAAAAGCTGCATGACCCGGAAATCACAAGCCGTATCGCTGCGTATGAGTTGGCTTTTCGCATGCAGTCGTCCGCTCCCGAGCTTATGGACCTGTCTGGAGAGTCACAACGGATGATTGATGGCTACGGCGTCAATCGAACTGGGTTGCAAAGCGTCGTGGCGACCGCGGACAATAAGCCCCGAGCGGTTTCGCGTACGTTTTCCCGAAACTGCTTGCTCGCCCGTCGATTGGTAGAACGCGGGGTGCGCTTCGTCACCATATTTCACGGCGACTGGGACCATCATAGTGGTCTGGATCGTGGCCTGCGGCAGAATTGCGACGGCGTCGATCAACCCATCGCCACTCTCATTAAGGACCTTAAGCAACGCGGTCTACTCGATTCCACATTGGTCGTGATTGCCAGTGAGTTTGGCCGGACACCTTTGGGGCAAGGAACAGACGGTCGCGATCATCATCCTTTCGCCTTCTCAACTCTGCTGGCCGGAGGAGGGGTGCGTGGAGGAACTGTGATCGGCAAGACGGACGACTTCGGCTGGCGGCCTGTTGAGGAACCGGTCCACATCAATGATTTGCACGCGACAATGCTGCACAGCTTCGGGCTGGACCATCTACAACTGACGTATCGCCATCAAGGCCGAGACTTTCGTCTGACCGACGTCGCTGGAAAGGTCGTTAAAAAACTGCTTGAAACTTAGGCATGAAGACTTTCGTCGACGTCAAATCAATCTTTTGTAAATTCTCCGTTTGTGCGTCTTTGGAAGGACTCAATATTGCGATTCTGATTGTTTGAGATGTTTCTGGAAAAACAAGTGCATTGCAGGAGTTGTCTTACGTTTCATTTGTCCCATGACAGCGTGACCTGCGTCTTGAAATCGAAGATACTGAATATTCGCGCCCGCACTTTTCATAGACTTGAAGAATTCATCCGTTGAATCAATAAAGACGACGTCGTCTTTTCCTCCGTGAACGAGCAGAATTGGCGGAACCTCTTTTCTGACGTACGATGACGGAGACGCAGTCTGCATCACCGTTTCAATCTGCTCTAAAGAGAGGTCACGGTTTCGTGCACCAGCCAAATTACGGTAAACCGCCTTCGCACGCTGACTGTGATTTGGGTGCAACATGTTTCCGACTGCTCCGGAGCAAACCACCGACTGAAGACTACTTGAATACTGGAGAAATGAACCCTCTTCCGGAATGCCACTCTCTTTCGTAGTCAACGCAGCCGTGAGTACCAGTGTTCCTCCTGCAGAGTTGCCGTAGGCACCGATTCGACTTGGATCGATGTTGTATTCTTTCGCATGAGCCCGGGCCCAACGAATTGCATTTTTGACATCATTCAGACACGCTGGAAATGGTCCATCCTGGATCATTCGATATGTTGGAAGAATGACAACATACCCTTTCTTGGCGAGCTCAAACCCCATATTTGAAAATCGATATTGATCACCTCCACTCCATCCTCCTCCATGGACAAGAACGATGGCGGCTTGTGGTTCTGCAGATATCTCGCTGCTACGAATAACATTCAACACCCATCGTTCATGGCCTTTTCGATATTGAATATCCTTCTCAAAGAGAATCCCTCGCGGGGTCGCGGGGCTCTTCGGCTCGAGCGTTTGTGCATGGGTAGAAGACCCGCAAAAGACGCCAAATAATACTATCGCATTCGAAAAATTCATTGAGACTGATATCCATCGTCATGTGATTACTGAAGTGTTCGAATATTTCGAAGCTGTTCAACTGTGAACGATTCTAGATGAGACCCACTCACTTGTCATCTTCCTTTCGCTTCTTCTGGTATACTCGTCAATGAGAGTCAGCTTTCGAAATTTCCGTCCATCGTGAGTACGGGCATGAACGAAGTCATAGGTCCAGACGTGGTTCTTGTGAGCGGCCCGCAGTCTGATGCAAGAACCATCTCCCAGCCACAAGCGTCTCCGTTTTGGCTGTTTCTGAGGGACTTTTAACCCTTCTTGCCTCCAGAGACGTTCGACACGTTTATGATTGACATTTTGAACTACCGCGGCCCGAGCCTTCTTCCTCCCTAAACGGT
>JAJDEL010000158.1 GCA_029259835.1 Planctomicrobium sp.
CGTCCTCAGCCAGGTTGAAAAGAAATTCACCGGACTCGTTGCTCACCCACTTCCAGTCACCGACGCGTGCGGCTTCTTTTTGCCTTCGCTTCCAGAACATCTTCTTACGCGACGATGGCTTCTCACCTTTCAAGACAGGCCACATATCGAAGCCATCGAGGATGATCTCCTGCTCCGGCGTCACACCTGCCAGCTTCGTGAGCGTCGGCAGCAGTTCCATACTCGTCAAAAACTCAGAATTGACCGCTCCTTTCGGAATCCCAGGGCCACGTACGGAGGCGCAGACTCGAATACCTCCTTCGAAAACTCTCCCTTTCCCGGCACGTAAGGGAGCATTACTGGCCCCGCCACTGCCGCCGTTGTCGGAGAAGAAGATCACAACCGTGTTGTCGGCGATGCCGTATTCATCGAGCATATCGAGAACGTTGCCGATGGTCTCGTCCATGCAGGCAATTGAAGCGAGATACTCCAGCCGCCGCTTGTCAGGTGTTGCGACCATCGCCGGTTTGCCGTACTTCTTTCCTTCTCGAAATGAATCTTTCAGATGCGGGAACAGTTTTTTGAACTTCTCTGGTGCTTGAGCGGCAGAGCGAATCATCGGGTCGAGGCTCGATGCGTTATGCGGAGCGTTGAACGGCAGGTACAAAAAGAATGGTTTATCGTGATTCGCATTGATGAATTTCTCCGCCTCGCGTTCGAACAGGTACGTGCAGTAGGTCCCTTTGTCGGCTTCGGTCTGATGATTTCCATCGAACATACTCGGAACGCCGTAACGTTCATGTGTGAAATAATCGATGCCGGTGTTGACGAGGCCGTAGAAATCGTCGAATCCCCGTTGCTGCGGCAGGTACCGGCGGCTCATACCAAGATCCCACTTCCCGTAGATCGCACATTGATATCCAGCCTGTTTGAGGTATTGCGGGAAGAGAACTTCACGAAGATCCATGCCGCCGATTCGCTCCCAGGAAACGGCGTATTCCTCCGGCTTGTACTTGTGTCCGTAGTCCGGAGCTTCGTTGCGGATCATGTCGTAGATGCCGTTCCGCTGCGGGTAGCGACCGGTTAACAACGATCCGCGCGATGGCGTACAAGCAGGCCAGGCGACGTAGAAATTCGTCAGCCGGACGCCTTCTTTCGCAATCCGGTCCAGATTCGGCGAGATGACTTCGTCGTTGAGAACTCCGAGGTCGTCGTACCCTTGATCATCACTGACGATCAGCACAATGTTTGGTTTCGTCGTATTCGGCGGTGCTGCCAGCACAAGTTGTGCGGCAAAAAAAGAAGCAAACAACGCGAGACATCGCATGAGAAAATCCTCTTTCGTCGGACAGTGGTGCTGCATCATGTGAAGTGCACTAAGATAACTGAAACTCATGAAAACTTTGAGCGATGAACGTATTTATTTTTCCTCACACTTAAAGTGTGCGCCTAAGGTTGACGAAATGATTCTTCACCCCGAAACTGAAGTGTCGCCCCCCACGACTCTTGCCCCTTGATCCCTAACCCCTTGCCCACTTATGAATCGCGGAAAAAACGTACTTGGTGAAGAACTGCAATCCTGCTCGACAGATCCTATGACCGGTTGGTTTCGGGACGGTTGCTGTGCGACCGGACAGGGTGATATGGGAATGCACGTCATTTGTTGCCGCGTGACGGAGGAGTTCCTCGAATACTCGAAAGCGACCGGCAATGATCTTTCGACACCGATGCCGGAATTCAAATTTCCTGGTCTGGCACCTGGTGATCAATGGTGCGTCTGTGCCGCTCGTTGGAAAGACGCCTACGATGCCGGAAAAGCTTGTGGCGTCGTTTTAGAAGCGACTCACATGTCTGCGCTGGAGTTTGCATCACTCGAAGAACTTCAGGAACACGCCGTCGATCCCGTTGACTCGTAGCCATGACAATTCTCACGACTCAACGATTGACGCTGCGCTGCATGACGATGGATGACCTCGACTTCATTCATTCAATGTTGAGCGATCCGGAAACGATGAGGTTCTATCCCAGCACGTATGATCGAGACGGAGCAAAAGCCTGGGTTCAGAGAAATTTGGATCGCTACAAAGAATCTGGTCTCGGGCTTTGGTTAGTCAGTGTTGGTGAGTCTGGAACGCCGGTCGGACAAGTTGGTGTCCTCCACCAAACCGTGGAAGGAAAGGTCCTTCTTGAAGTTGGGTACATGATTCACCGTAACTTCTGGCGAAAAGGAATCGCTTATGAAGCCGCCAGTGCTTGCCGCGACTATGCGTTCGAAACTCAAAACGCCGATGCTGTTCATTCATTGATCCGACCAGTCAACATTCCTTCACAGGGAGTCGCACGGAAACTCGGCATGTCGCCACTGCCGGAGACGATCACGTTTGCCAATCTTGAACACTCTCTCTTCCGTCTTCAAAGAGAAGAGTGGGAAGCACGCGATTGAGTTTCATCGTCTGTCGGGAATTTAAGCTTCGCTCCTCACCCTAACCCTCTCCCTGGGAGAGGGGACAAAAGTTACCGTAAGGCGGCAATGGAGTATCATATCAAATTACGTTTTTAGCGTTCTCCCGACAAAAACTCTTCGACTCGCAATTGCCCGTCTCCGGAAACCTCGACTGTAATTGCTCCCGAATTTTCTGTGCAGAGGACTTTTCTCTCCGGACCAACTTCACCCTGCAGGCGAGCAACAACGTTGCGGTCTCCTGAACTGACTAAGACGTGCTTAGCGGAAGACCAGTCAACAACAGCTTGAGGGTTTGAGTATTTTGAACCGTGATGAGGTGCCATAGCGACATCAAAGACTTCCGCAGGTTGGCTCAGCATTGCATCGAGTCCATCTTTTTCCAAGTCGCCTGTCAACAACAAGCGGCGACCCGCATATTCAATCGCCAGGACAATACTGTTTGCATTGTCGTGCTTGGAATGAAAATTGGAATCGGGATGCAGTACTGCCATTCGAACCACATCGATGGCTTTTCGTTGACTTGTCGAAATTTCATCTCCTGCGGAAACAATGTGAAGGGGAATTTTGTATTCACTCGCCGCTTCACAAAGGTCTTTGACGCTTCGCTGCTGAAAATCGAGAAACGGTTGAGTGATGATCATCGTGGCGACTGGAAAACGATCGAGGAGTCCAAACAAACCGCTGAAGTGATCGTGATCTGCATGAGATACGATCACGGCATCAATCCGGGTAATGCGTCGGGACGACAAGTATTGCTCTACGGTTCTCTCTGCGCGACGACCATTTCCAAACGTACCTGCGTCGTACAGGATTGTCTCGCCTGAGGGCAATTCAATCACGGTTGCGAGTCCATGTCCGACGGACAGCATCGTGAAGCGAAGTTCTGCTTGTCGCGTAGGAATCGAACCGAGCGAAACACCGACGACGATCCAAATCAACAACGCGTACCAACTCCACCTGTTCATGGAATTTGAACCATACAATCGCCAGACAATTGCAAGAAGAAGGTAGAAGCCGACCAACCACCAGACTGGAATTCCAAGACTGAAGAAATGACCAAACGGCAAGTCATGTGCCCAGCCGACAACGTTGAGTAGAACTTGCACCGTCCAATCAAAACCGCCAGCGACGATCCAGACAGACTGTGGAATCAACAGTCCGAACAGAATCATCACGTAGCCCAGAGCAAGAATCACTGCGACCCACGGGATCAAGAGGATGTTGAGTGCGAATCCTATCGGAGCAACAAGCTGAAATGTCGAGATCGTCAACGGCAACGTCGCAAACCAAATCGCAGCAGTAACAACGTATCCTCGAAAAAGAAAACTGCCAACAGGCCGGAACGGTTCCACAAATCGCCATCCTTCTGAAACCGGCATTCCTTCAGTTTTCTTTTTGAATGGATCAAATTGAAGGGCCGACGTACCCCAGAGAATCGCTCCGACTGCGAGGAAAGAAAGCTGCGCCCCGATATCGAAAAGGTCACTTGGTTTCCAGAGCAACAGGACTCCAGCACAAAAAGCTAAAACATGAAAGCCATCTATTCGGCGACTTCCTAACGTCCCCAGTACAATAACTGAGATGAGCATCGTCGCACGCAGCACTGGCGGTCTGTGATTTGTGATCGTCGCGTAAAGAACAATGACAAAAATGAGCGCCGTCGCCGTTGTTCGAGGCGAGCAATTTAGTAACCGACAGGCGACCGCCAGCAAACCTGCCAGAATTCCAACGTGCAAACCGGAAATTGCCAGCAAGTGCATCGTCCCGCTTTCGGCGAAACGGTCTCTCATTTCGTCGTTCAGTTGTGAACGATCTCCAAGCAGAATTGAAAGAGCAATCGTCTTCGATTCTTTCGAAAGATGTCGTACGAAAACGGATCGAATCTCTTCACGAATTGCCTCGCGAAAACGTGGGATCATCCATCGCCAGCGACCGGAATCGTTCAGTAATGTGACTGCCTGAGGATGAGTCACTCGGATGAGCGCATCGACTCCCTGACGGTCGAGGTAATTTTTGAAATCAAATCCTCCAGGATTTTTCACCGGACCGGGAGCAGAAAGATCCCCAAGAAGTTCGACTCGGTCCCCAATTCGGGCATGGACGAGATGACCGTTGACGGTAGCTCGCAATAATCCGCTGATGGGAACCGAGTCTGGACCGTTTGCCAGACGTTCACACCTCACATTGAAACGGCTCGTATCAATTTCCATCCAGGGCGGAATTCGCGGACCCCGCTCTGATTCGAAGATCTCAATGCTTGATGAAATGACTCCCACAATTCGAGCCGGGTTCGATTCGACCTCGGTGTAACGCCGGATATTCGTTTCGCTTCGAACCTGACTAAAGAAATGATGCCGAGTTCCACCAACGGCAAGGATCAGCAGTAATACGCTGATCGATGCAAATAGAGGAGAAGACTGCCGAATCGTCGTAACAAGACTGATCGCGAAGCAGAATAAAAGAAACGTCAGCCAGATTGACAATTCAACACCGATGAAATTGTCAAGCACGATCCCTACCGCCAGCGCAGTCGTCGCCCAGACGAGAGGTCGCCGAGGAGGTACGAGAGTCAGAGGACCTCGGAAATCGATCTGCGAGTTTTCAATCAACCGATTCGGCCCAATTCATGTTGTGTCTTGTATTGTAATGATCACGTTTCTTGCGTGTCTGAATCATGATTCTCCGGAATGCTCTGCGTCAATTCTTTGCATGAGCAGATCATTGATTCGTGTGAGCGTTTCGCCGAGGGGTTCGCGGATAATGAGATCTGCCAGATGATCGAGTGGAGTCTCGGTTCGATTGATGATCACGAGTCTGGCTCCATGCTTCTTGGCAAATTCTGGAATTCCGGCTGCTGGATAAACAAGTAATGAAGAACCTAACGCGAAGCAGAGGTCGGCCTGTTGTGCCAGCTTCATTGATTCTTCAACGATCAATTCAGGCATCGCTTGCCCGAATGAAACTGTCGCATGTTTCAACAGTCCTGCACACTCTGGACAGTGAGGAACGCGGTCTTCGGTGAGGAATTTTTGCACCCAGAAATCGGCAGCCCAGCGGCGCTCACAGCCGAGGCAACTGATTTCGCGAGCTGTTCCGTGAAGTTCCAGGACATATTTGTTTCCCGCCTGTTGATGCAGCCCATCGATGTTTTGCGTCACGACGCCATCAATTCGACCGGAATCCTCCCATTGCGCTAAGACTTGATGTGCACGATTGGGAGATGCCGCTTCGAATTCAATGTGCGTCTGAGACTTTTGTCGCCAGTATTCGTAGCGATCTTCTTCCGAGTTCAAAAACTCATCGAAGTAGACGGTCCGATTCTTTGACCAGACACCGCCTGGAGATCGAAAATCAGGAATACCACTTTCCGTGGAAATCCCGGCACCAGTGAACGCAACGGCACACTGACTTTCAGAAAGCCAATTTACGACCAGTTGCAGGCCTTCCTCCGATTCAAAATTTTTCTTCATCATGGACGGTACCTCGTTGCCTCCGATGACCTGTCGTTACTCAATCACAATCTCCGTTTCTTTGAGTACTTTTTTCAAAGATTCAATCGCGTTCGGCGTGATCGATGTTCCAGTCAGCTCTAGCTTCTTCAACTGTTTCATCGTTTTCAAAGTCGTGACTGCAGAATCAGAAAGACCCTGACAATGAGATAAGTTAAGAATCTCCAGTGACTTCGTTCTCTTCAAAGGAACGAGCGACTCACCGCTTAACGGATTCGATGAAAGATTGAGTTCTTTTAGGTTTTTGCACTTTGAAATTGGCAACATCGCCTTCAAATTCAGTCCGGTCGACCCAGCGTCAAGAACTTCGAGGTGCTTCAGTTTGTCAACCGCAAGCAATCCGTAATAACCGAACTGCGAATTTGAAACGGTGAGCACACGTAATTTTTCAAACCGGCCACTGTTGATCATTTCAGAAAAATTCCGTCCAAGCAGAATACTATTCCCATCAAGATGAAGTGCTTCCAGGTTGGGTAGCTCCGCAAGGACTTCATAAAAAGAATCATTCAAACCTGTGTCACGCATGCTAAGTGTTTTCAACGATTGGAACTCTTTGAGTTTCTCGCCCATGGCACTATCAAACTGAGTGCTATCGAGATGCAACTCCTGAAGATGGTCGAACTCAAGTGCTTGCAACCCCGTTCCTCTCACGAATGTTTTGGAAAGATTCAGAGACGTGATGTTTTGAAATTTCTGAAGGTTCTGAATTCCCTGGTCAGATATTTTGCCTTTCGAAAGGTCGAGCGTTTCAAACGAGGCCTGTGCCTTTTCCAGATTCGCTATCGATTCAAGATCTTGATCCTCGATTTCACTTGACTTCAATGCGTTAAATTCGTCGATGATTTGTTCAGGGCTCTTTGGTTCTGGAATCACCTCTGGTTGAACTGGAGGAGCAACTGGTTCGGCTGCTACCGGCTCTTTTTCTTTTGCTGCGGGTTTTGGAAGTTTGTCACACCCCACAACGAGGAAGACAGGGAGCATCAACATCATCAAGGAACTTTTATGTCCGACTGTACCAAACATCGTGCTTCACTCCTGAAAGAAATCTGTGATAAA
>JAJDEL010000159.1 GCA_029259835.1 Planctomicrobium sp.
GTTCACCGAAATTCAGTGAGCCGAAGCTCGTAAACGAGTTCTCGCCAAGCAGGCCAGTTCAGCCCAGGTCAATCCCAGATCGAAAGAATTCTAATGAGAAGGATAAAATTATTGACGATATATTTTTAGGTGCTTGGGAAACGGACAGTCCACTTCGCCGCCAAGCAGGACCAAAACTTTCGATTCAAGGCCCTTGCGAAGCAAAATGGGGTTACACGACGATTGGAGTCTCGGATTGGGACCAATCCGGGAGTTTAGACATTGTGGTCAATGGCATAGCAGGAAGCATCTTTGCGTATCGCAACATAAGAAAAGATGACCAAGGGGAGTGGAAGGTTGAGCCTTTCAAATTCGTCAAAGTCGCTTGGGAGAAGAATCCTCCCAAACCTGACTGGACCTGGTGGACACCTTACAATTCCCAACTTGCCACTCAATGGCGTACCACGCCTTGCACGCTTGATTGGAACGAAGACGGCCTCACCGATCTCGTGATGCTCGATCACGAAGGGTACCTCGCTTTCTATGAGAGAACTAAGAAAGAAGACGGATTGATCCTCAAAGCCCCGAAACGTATTTTCAAAATGGAAGGTAAATGCGAGTTCGATTCGCGGCATCGGAATGTCGGTGAGAAGAAAGACGACTTACTGCGGCTCAACGCATCGCGAGCTGGCGGGAGTGGTCGTCGCAAGCTGCATTTTGTGGATTGGGACGGAGATGGTCGCAAAGATTTGCTGGTCAACAGCACCAACGTGAACTGGCTCAAGAACGTCCGTACCGACAAAGATGGTTTCGTCTGGTTCAAAGACATGGGACCAATGGACACTCTCCGCCTCGCCGGGCATACAACATCACCCACCACCGTCGACTGGGACAAAAACGGCATCCCCGATCTCCTCGTCGGAGCAGAGGATGGTCGCATGTACTACAAGAAAAACCCACGAGAAAAGTAACGAATAAAGAAAACCATAGAGACCACCGAGAATGAAGCAAGTGAACGCTGGCAAATGATGCAGCGAACCAGAAAAATTTAGATCTCCAACTGTGTCTCTTTCTTTTCTCTCGGTGTTCTCTGCGACCTCTGTGGCAAATCTTTTTCTTAATCACCACAGATTTACTTTTCTGTGTTCTGGCTACGTCATGATTCGGAACTGATACTTCTTGAACATATTCCTTGAGAGGAATCCTTACAATGAACTTTCTCTACTTCATTCTCATCGGGTTGGCGGCAGGTTGGCTCGCCGGACAAATCATGAAGGTCAACAAGTCTGGCCTGATTAACAATCTCATTATCGGTGTGATTGGCGCTGTCTTGGGCGGGTTCCTCTTCGGCTTACTTGGTCTGGCAGCAACCGGGCTGACAGGCAATCTCGTTACGGCCACCGTTGGAGCTATTGTGTTGATTGTTTTGCTACGCAAGTTCGGTTCAAAGAGATAGAACGGAGAAAGAGGGACACCACGTCTCGAGTTCGCTACTAAACTTGTTGCGAAAAGTCGATTTCTATGTGACTGAGAACTTACCCGGATGTGGTCAATAATGTTTCTGGCTGATCCTGAGATTCTGTTTTCTTCAACCATTCGAGAACGCGCCAGTCCATCCACCAGCGGTCTTCGTCAGTGCTGCCTCGTCCGTAATAGCCAAGATGTCCGCCCGACTCGGCGATGTGTAAACCGACATTCTCCGACCGTTCAAGATTTTCCAGAATATGAACCGGGATGAGAGGGTCATCTGCCGCAGAAAGAATCATCGTGGGGACAAGAATTTTTGAAATGAAAGGAGCGGCGCTGCATGTCTCGTAGTAGTGTTGGGCACTTTCAAATCCGCAACGTGGAGCAGTGATTGTGTTGTCGAAATCTACGATTCGTTTCGGAAGCGGAAACTGAGCCTGATCAAGTTTGCCATCGAAGGATTGCTGGAGTTGCCGGTAAAGCATTTTTGAAAAGTAGCGATCATAAAAGCCGAACGCTTTCTTCCCAATCGCAGAAGTACACGCAGCGAGGTCGACGGGAGGATTGACTGCAATTGCCCGTTCGACCATTTGAGAAGCCTGCTCCGGAAACTCGCCTAGCCATTTCAGGACAATCCCCGCCCCTAAAGAAAAGCCGCCCAGGTGAACTGTCGACCCGGGGCAAAGCTGCCGGACTTCCTCAATGGCTCTTTGTAAATCGACAGTCCGACCGGCGTGGTAGAGATTCTTCGAAAGACCTTTTCCTTCCCCGCACCCTCGCAAATTGATTCGAAATGTTCGGGTTCCCGCGGCACGAAACTACGCCGCGATTCGTCGCATGTAAGAACTTTCCGACGAACCACCCAGTCCATGTACGAGAAGGACGACATCGTTTTCCGGCTCCCAGTCGCTGACAGGAAGATCATCAATTAAGAGCAAGCAGTCGCCATCGTCGAGCGTGACGCGACGCCGAACAGATATTTCTCGTGGAGACGAGATTCCAGAAATACAAGCCCCCAGCACGGTCTGCAAGTGCCCTCCGACAACGAGGGGGTGCGGCCGAAAAGGAGTACACTCGAAGCGATTCATTCGGGGTTGGTTGGCTGCTGGATGGGGCTAAAACTTTTCGAAAGTCTAGTCAGTTTCCCAGGCTCCTGCCATCCGAGAACCAGGCTGCGTCTTTGTAAAATCAATTAAAGGGGATGCAACCAGCGGAATTCGCCCCTCTTCTTTCGGATTCGCCGCATCCCAAAGCTCTTCAGAGACCTCTTCGTTGACACCTTCCCCGTCGTGCAGGCAATAGATTGTCCGTTCCTGCTCAAAAAAGAATTTACGGAACCACAGCATTTTCCTGACTCGCTCGCGAGGTTCGTGCAGTCGAATCGTGACTCCCTGTTCGTACCAATCAAAGAGCATGCCGAAGAAGCCGCTGGGAACATGTTGCACACGAGAGACATCAATTCCAACTGATGCGATTCCTTCTTCATTGACCAGTCGAAAAATCGTGTCACGGATGAGCGATAGATCGGCCCCGTCCCAGATTTCCATCTTGCCAATGTCCAGAACTGTCGCTGGACCTTTGAGGGTCAGTGTTAATCCGTGAGTGTATTTACGTTCTGCCATTTTGATATGCGATTCACTGAACAGGCAAGGTGCGGTGGAAATCACTGCAATGCCAGACCGAGAGTCGCAAGCGTCAGGCCAAATTTCCGTCACAGGAGTCACGGAGGGCGGAAGGCTTCCCTTAACATTTTTAGTGGAAGCGACTTACGGTTGATGCTGAATTCAATGAGTTCGGTG
>JAJDEL010000160.1 GCA_029259835.1 Planctomicrobium sp.
TCACCGCATTATAAATTGCAGGTAGCTGATCATCCGTAAACTCGGCATCGAAAATCGAGCCGATGATTTGGGTGATTCTGCCGATGTTGGTTTTGGTTGTAGTAGACATTGGCTGGTACGTCTTTTTGAAAATTATAAATAAGGATTTTGGAGTTCACTTGATTCGCCACACACTTAAAGTGTGTGGCTAAACTCTGAAATTCTATTCAAGTGCCGCTGCACCGCCGATGATTTCCGACAGTTCGCTGGTAATCTGTGTTTGTCTCGCGCGATTGTATTTCATGGAAAGGTCTTTGATCATGTCGTCTGCGTTTTCTGTTGCAGACTTCATGGCGACCATTCGAGCGATTTGTTCTCCGACACCGGCGTCGAGGAAACATTTGAAAAATCTGGCTTTGAATGCTGCCGGGACGATCTCTTCGAGAATCTCTTCCGGACTGGGAAGGAATTCGTAATCGACACCGCTGGCGGATGTTTCGTCTGAGGCGAGATCACCAAATGGGAGGATCGTTTCGACAACTGGTGACTGACGCGCCGCTGACTGAAAGCTTTGATAAGCGACAACCAAACGATGAGTTCTTCCGGCTGTGAAGTCTGCCAGGTATCGATCCGCGATCTCGTTTACTTCTTCGAACGTCGGCTTGTCTTCGAACTGGGTGAACTCATTCTCAATGGAGATGCCTTCGAATTTCAAAGACGAAATCCCTCGTTTTCCGGAAGCATCGACGGTGACGTTGAGACCTTCGGACTTCATCTTTTTTAGTTCTGAGTTTGCCTTTCGCAAAATCCCGCCGTTGTAACCACCGCATAATCCACGATTCGAAGTCAGGACCAGCAGCGTGACGTTTTTCGTTTCCGCCGGTTGCTCCAGTAATGGATGGCTGAACGTCAAGTCAGACTGCGAAAGGTCAGCGACGATTTCGTTGATTTTGCGTGTGTACGCAGCAGCTTCAGCGGCGCGATCCATTGCTTTTTTGAATCGCGAGGTGGCGATGAGTTCCATCGTCCTCGTGATCTTGCGAATGTTCCGAATCGCCTTACGGCGTTTCACTAATGCTCGTGCGTTACCCATTGATCAACGATTACCTGAGTTTTGCAAAATATGAAGTTGCTAGTTTTTTCGGACACTTAAAGTGTCCGGCGAAATGCGAATTCTACTTACGCCGTCGCAACTGCTTCCGGTTTCGCTTCGGTGTTGAAGCGTCCCTGAAATTCGACGAGTGCGGCTTTCAACTGTTCTTCGATTTCGTCGGTCAGTGCCTGACCTTCGATCAGACCGTTGCGAATTTCGCTCTTTTCTTCTCGAATGAATTGCAGCATTTCTTTTTCTGCACGTGCCACTTGATCGATTGGAACTTCGTCGAAGTAGCCTTTCGTTCCGGCGTAAATCGAGATGACCTGATCGGCAAAGTGCAGTGGTTCGTACTGTGGCTGTTTGAGCAATTCGACCATGCGGTAACCACGATCAAGTTGTCGCTGCGTCGCGGCGTCGAGATCGGTTCCCATCTGAGCGAAGGCTTCAAGTTCACGGAAGGAAGCGAGGTCGAGACGAAGTGATCCGGAGACTTTCTTCATTGCTTTCGTCTGGGCGTTACCACCGACACGAGAGACCGAAATACCAACGTTGATCGCAGGGCGAACACCAGCGAAGAAGAGGTCTGGTTCGAGGTAAATCTGACCATCAGTGATCGAAATCACGTTCGTCGGAATGTACGCCGAAACTTCCCCTTCGAGTGTTTCAATGATCGGTAGAGCGGTCATCGACCCGCCACCGAGTTCGTCGTTCAGCTTCGCTGCTCGTTCGAGCAAACGCGAGTGACAATAGAAGACGTCCCCAGGATACGCTTCGCGTCCTGGTGGACGACGCATGAGGAGCGACAATTGTCGGTACGCCTGAGCCTGTTTCGTGAGATCATCGAAGACAACGAGCGTGTGCTTTTTGTCATACATGAAGTGTTCGGCAATCGCGGCTCCAGAATAGGGAGCGATGTATTGCAGCGGAGCCGGATCGGCGGCTGAGGCAGAAATGACGATGGAGTAGTCCATCGCTCCATTCGCTTCGAGAGCTTCAATGACTTGTGCGACGTTTGCGGCACGTTGTCCGCAGGCGACGTAAATGCAAATCACATCGCCACCTTTCTGAGCGAGAATGGTATCGACAGCGACGGCAGTCTTGCCTGTTTTTCGGTCGCCGATGATCAGTTCTCGCTGACCACGCCCGATGGGAGTCATCGAGTCAACAGCTTTGATCCCGGTTTGCAGAGGTTGCTTCACCGGTTGACGTTGTGCAACGCCTGGGGCCGCGAATTCCACAGGTCGTGTTTCGGTCGTGACGATCGGACCTTTGCCGTCGAGCGGGTTCCCGAGAGGATCGATCACGCGACCGATCATCGCTTCCCCGACAGGGATGGAAAGTAGAGCGCCAGTCGTTTTGACTTCGTCCCCTTCTTTAATACCCAGATAGTCCCCGAGGATAATTAAACCCACAGAGTTTTCTTCCAGGTTGAAACAGAGTCCGCGTACGCCATTGGCGAACTCGACCATCTCCCCTGCCATAGCAGAAGAGAGTCCGACGACACGGGCAATCCCGTCGCCGACCTCGATCACGCGTCCTACTTCCGACGTTTGAACCTGACCTTGAAAGTCTTCAATTTCCTTCTGGAGAACTGAAGCGATCTCGTCCGCTTTGAATTTCATTGAGGTATCTCTCCCGGAGCCGCTGCTGTAAATCACGCAAGCGTGTTCGCAGCGATCCATCATAAACTGTATCACCAACTTGAATCACCAACCCACCTAAGAGTTCCTGATCCACAGAGGGCATTAAAATGGGCTCGGATGACAACGCATCCTGTAACCGATTCTTGATTCGACCAAGCTGTTCCCCGGAAAGAGCAACAGCACTCTTGACCTGAACACGGCTCTTGCCGGTTCGGTGTTCGTACTCTGACTGACCTTCAGCAAGAATGAGCGGCAGAAGTTCGAGCCGACCATGCCTGGCAAGGACGAGCAGGAAATTCGTAAACGCCTGCGATGCACGCGGCTTAACGACTCGCTCGATCAAGCCAATTTTTTCGTCACTGCTGGTCAACTCTGAAATGAGCAATTGTTCGAATTCAGAATTTTTGAGCAAAACTTCTTCGTGGAACGAAGTGAACTCTTCCATCGACTCCGTCAGCTTCGCTTCACCGGCAGCATTGAGGAACGCGACTGCGTAGACACGTGCCACTGCCTTGGCACTGGGATCTTCCAGTACGTGTGACGGGCGAGTTGGCGCTTGAGTGTCGGTCATGGTTCGTTCAGTTTTGTCGTGAAACGATAATTTTCTTTGCTGATGCTAAGCGGAAATTCTTTAACTTGTGGTTAACTGACTTAACGTTTCGTCGATGAGTCGATCCTGATCGTTTGCCTGCAAATTCGCTTTCACTTTCACTTCGGCGGCTTCCGCGACGCGCTGTGCAAGATGCCCGAACAAGCTGTTAAGTGATTGGTCGCGAGACCGTTCGATTTCGTGCTCTGTCCGGTGGACCATCAGTTCTGCTTCACGGTTGGCAGCTTCCACGATTTCACCTTGCGTGTGGTCTGCGTCTCGTTTTGCTTCTGCCAGTGTTTCCGCAACGGTTTCATCCATCGCTTCCAACTGACCACGGTACTTTCCAAGGGATACCCGGGCTTCCGCTAAATGATTTTCAGCAGTCGCAATGACATCTCCTTCATTCTTCTCACGCTCCGCCATGCTGACATGCAGCCAATTCCAGATGCCGAGCTTATTGATCGCAAAGCAGAAACCAGCGAAGGCCAGGATTGACCAGAACGCAGAGTCTTCTTTCAGTGGAGGAGCGCCATGTGAATCATGACTGGCATCTTCCGCGTGATGAGCTCCAGCGTCGTGTTCGTCATCATGATCTTCGTCGTGTGTATGATCTCCAGCGGCATGTTCGTGATCATCCGCGTCATGTCCTTCATCTTCCGCAAGTACCGCTCCACAAAGAAGCACTGGCACTGCGAACAAGAGTCCGAAGAGCATAGACAGCGAGAACAAATTGTGATGATTACGGGAAATCAACGAAAGACCTCACAACTTCGAAAAAACTACACGGTAAAAACACTTTAAAGGCGACGACCGACAACTTGTTGTGTTGCCAGATCAACCTGTTCATCAACCATTTCATCCAAATTCTCAATTGCAGCCTGATGGGCAACTGCAATTTCTCGCAGTGCTTCTTCTTTAATCTTCTGGGCTTCTTCTTGAGCTTTGGACGTAATCTCACGCTTCTGAGCTTCTGCCTCGGAGCGGGCTTCACCAATGAGTGCTTTCACCTGCTCTTGAACTTCAGCCAAGCGAGCTTCGGATTCGAGCCGAAGTTTTTCGACTTCCTCTCGAGCAGCATTGGCATCACGCTCTGCGTTGAAGACTCTTGCTTCACGGGCATTGAGACCAACAATCAGCGGTCCCCATGCCGACTTCTTCATCACGAAGATGAAGCCACCAAACAAGATCAACGTCCACAGGAACATCTGCAAGTTCGGTTGAACAGGTGGATGATCGGTATTTGGTTCATCCGGAAACAAAAGTCCTTCCAGACCGCTTTGCTCTTCTCCTGCAGCTGCCGACTTTTCGTGATCACCATCCTCAGAGGCATTCGCAACGGTCCCCACAGTTGCAAGCATAATTGCAACTGTAAGAAAAACGAATTGTCGAAAACGAAAGGAAGACATCACACCACCGGTCCCTGCTGAGGAATCCTGCTACCGAAACGCTTAGGAAAGAACAATGACAAGGATACAAACGATCAGAGCGAAGAATGTCGCCCCTTCGATCAGAGCGGCTGCGAGCAGCATGCCACCACTTATGTCCTTAGCTGCTTCTGGTTGGCGAGCCATGCTCTCGACAGCAGCAGCACCAATTCGACCGATTCCGAATCCAGCACCAATCATGACCAGGCCAGCACCGAACGCAGGACCAAGGTCAATCAACGCATCCCCTTCTGCCGCCATGGCAGGACATGCAAAAAAAAGTACAGCAGCACTGAAATACCAACAAAATTGAATAGCACGAGTCACTTCAAATCTCCTCACAGGTTGACTTAAAACTGATTGACTTCAAACACGAAAGTCATTTTGATCAAAACAAAAACTCAAAAAGCCACCGAGCGTTTAATGCTCGTGCAGCGACATAGCAATCATAATTGTACAGAGAAACACAAAGACGTACGCCTGAATGAAGGCGACAAGTAATTCCAGCAGGCCAATTCCAACCTGCCCAATCAAACTTCCAGGCATCACGACAATCCACGCTCCGCTGAGGGCAGCCTGAGCAATGAATCCGAGAATCACGGCGACCACAGTGTGACCGCCCATAATGTTGGCAAACAAACGCACGGCTAACACGCCGTGCTTAATAAAGACTCCACCAACTTCAATCGCGAAGATCATTGGAACAAGTGGAATTTTAATAAATGGAGGTGCTTCAACCGCAGGAACCATATGAGTCCAGAAACCAACTGCACCGTGCATTTGTGCCCCGTAGAGATACGTCGCACAGAAAGCAGTTAAGGCGAGAGCGCCCGTCACGTTAATATTCGCGGTCGCAGACCCAAACCAGGGGAAAGCTCCGAGTAAATTGCAAAACAGGATGTAGAAGAAGGCAGAAAGAATAAATGGCAAGTACTTATCCGCCGGATGCCCAACTTCCCCATCATGAATGTGATCACCAGATGCATCAGTGATGTAAGTTGCGACTTCATCATGAGCATGCGAATGCTCGTCATGGTGATGTGGGTCGCCAATCACCGGGCGAACGACTTCGTCGCGAATTCGCAGGACAAGCATTTCCCAGAAGTTCCAGAAATACCCCGTCACCGGGTTTCCACCCTGGGTACGTGCGGCAAGACCTTTGAAAATCAGGTAAACCAGCACGGCTGCCAGAAGTTGCAGGACCATGTACTTGGTGAGTTGGAATCCAAAAATGCTCGGCAAATCTACGTGTAGCCCAAATGGAAGATGAAATCCATTTGAGTCGTAAACGTGACTAAAGATGCCTTCGGAGTTCGCTAGCATATCTACAATTTATTTCGAGTGTTTGCTCGACACAAAAACAACAGCCGCAGCTATCGCGAATGATTTTTCAAAGCCAGACGGGTTTCTACAAAGAGACCTGCCAGATAAACAACCGTTACTGTTAAAAAAAAGCTGAGAGTTCTCAAACTTGAAAACTTCCAGGCAATATATCCCGCAAGCCCCATTGTTAGTGCGACACGGACAAAAGTGATCGCAACCATCGCTCCGGGTCCAGTCCCATGACGGAACATATACACCAAAGCAAAAACGCCTGCCGGTAACGCCACCGCAGTTCCGGCAACAGCTGCTTGCAATTCATCTCGACCGCCAGCAAAAAAACAGACACCTACACAAACCGTTCCCGCGATAATCATCACGATAAGTAGAAAAATGGCATCCAAGGCCAGTTTTCCTAGTTGCTGCTTGTGCTTAACCAGAGTCACGTTTTTCACTGGAATCCGAACGGGTCATAGACCGGACCAACCGAAACAGTTGCCAGCTTGTTACCAGAAGTCCAGCACCACATCCAAGCAACAGGAACCAAGGTGAGGTCCCCCATTTTGAATCCGCCCAGTAGCCCAACCCGATCAGCAATCCCATTTCGATGGACATTGTTGAGATTTGGGAGGACCAATAAAGAGCTTTTACTGGAACAAACGACTTCGACTTTCTCATGGCTCCCTTTCGTCACAAACCTTGACTCCAAGCCACCATGGGACGCGCGGAGTCTAGTTTTGGGCCTGTGTGAAGTCAAAGCCCGGTCTTGACCTGCTGGCGGAATCCCCAAAAATGGTGATAGTATTGGCAGCCCAGTGATGAATTCTGATCGGTGCTGGCGTTTCTAATCAATGATTGCCATTGTTTCCGTGGTCTGGCCCGTGCATCACCTCAAGGAAGCGGCATTCCTGCTGATGGGAAACCAGAACAAGGAGAAGGGCATGAGAGACTCAAAGCGTTCACAGTCAAAGTTGAGCCGAAAGACTCAACTTCAAGGGATGACTATCCAGAAATTAAGAGATCTCGCGACAGAGTCAGGTATCACAGGCGTCTCTGGGCTGCGTAAAGATGCTCTCGTCAAGAAGATCAT
>JAJDEL010000017.1 GCA_029259835.1 Planctomicrobium sp.
GCTGCGAATTGAGCGGTCGGGAGACCGAAACTCTTCATTGCCGACTTCTCCAAAAGACGATTCTGAGCCACTTCCAGAACTTGCGGGCCAGGGCGAACTGGGGTCTGTTTCTCGATTCGATTGAGCGCCTCGGTCGAAATATTTTCAAACTCAAGCGTGACCACGTTGACGCTGCTTGCGAATTGATCAAGAGCATCCATGTCGTCGTAAGACGCGGACCACTCTTTGTCTGCAACCGCACCAGTCGGGGTTTCACAGTCAGGTGAAAAGACATGCACGCCGTACCCCAGACGCCGAGCCTCAATGGCAAACATCCGCCCTAGTTGTCCGCTCCCGAGGATTCCTAACGTCGCTCCCGGAGTAATCTGCTTCAACATACACAACTCTTGAGTAAAAATGTCTGGTTTTGCCTCGCGGGATCACACTGAGGTGAACGAGGCAGCCTTTCCCGCGGGCACTATAATTCCGAGTTCTCCAGAACTTTGTCAGTTTGTTCTTTTTGAAACGCATGCAGTTTTTCGCGAAGTTCTGGGCGGGTGTTTGCCAGTATTCGAATCGCCAGAAGTGCAGCGTTTTTACTCCCTGACTCACCGATTGCCAATGTCCCCACTGGAACGCCGCCTGGCATTTGTACAATCGAAAGCAACGAATCGAGACCATTGAGCGCCCGACTTTTGACCGGCACTCCAAGGACTGGAAGCACTGTTTGCGAAGCAACCATGCCTGGCAGGTGAGCAGCACCACCAGCTCCGGCGATGATGACTTCCAGCCCACGACCTTCGGCGGTCTTGGCGTATTCATTCATCCAGTCTGGAGTCCGATGAGCTGAGACAACTTTGCATTCATGCTCGACACCGAACTCCTTGAGAATGTCCGCAGCCGGCTGCATCGTGTCCCAATCGGAGGTGCTCCCCATAATGACACCGACGAGTGGTTCGTTTTTCGCCATGAACTCAACTCCTGATAATTCTTAGTTACAATTGCTCATTGGCTCAAGATTACATCTTCTCACAGACTTCAATTCCCAGCAATTCCAGGCCCTGTTTGATGACTCTGCCAGAGAGGTCAATCAACTTCAGGCGACTTTGCTTGGTCGTTTCGTTATCTGCTTTGAGAACGTTGCACTCACCGTAGAACGTGGTGAGAACGCCTGCAAGTTCGAAGAGGTATTGGGTGAGCAAATTCGGGCGATATTCGCTCACCACAGCGTCGAGAGCTTCTCCGAATCGGCAGAGTTTCAAGGCGAGTGCGCGCTCTGCCGGGTCATCGAGGTGCACTTGAAAATTGCTCTTGCGAAGTTCGGTGAGATCGATCTCACCTTTGAGGAAGATCCCTTGGATGCGAGCGTAGGCGTATTGCATGTATGTTGCGGTATCACCTGTTTTGGCGAGCATCTTGTCCCAGTCGAAGACATAATCGCTTTCTCGGTTGTGGTGCAGATCGGCGTATTTAATGCCGCCGATCCCGACAATTAGAGCGATTTCATCACGAGTGGTTTCATCAAGTTCTGGAGCAGGGTTGCCCTCGGCATCGGTTTTTTCATCGTCATTACTGGCGACGATTTCGCGCGCTTTGCGAACTGCTTCGTCGAGCAAACTTTCCAGTCCGACATTATCACCGGAGCGAGTTTTGAAGGGTCGGCGGTCTTCGCCCATGACGGTTCCAAAACTGACATGCTGCAAGTTGATGTCGGTATCCAGCCAGAGTTTGATGGTTTCCACGAGCAGTTTGAAATGCTCGCTTTGCCGGGCATCGACAACGTATAAAACCGACTCTGCTTTGAACTCTTTAATGCGGTACTGAACCGTCGCTAAATCGGTCGTCGCATAGGTGTAAGCCCCATCGGCTTTCTGCACGATAAACGGTGCCGTGTTGCCTTCGATGAAAACGCACTTGGCACCATCGCTTTCTTTCGCGATTCCTTTTTCTTCCAGTTCGGTCACGACCTTTGCCAGCATTGAATTATAAAAACTCTCGCCGAGCATCTTGTCGAACTGAACGTCAAGCAGATCGTAAATGCCTTGCAAAGCCGCGATGCAGTGCGGCATGAACTGACCCCACATGAGCTGGTTTTCGACATCGCCAGCATGCAGTTTGGCGGTCTCTTTGCGTGCCAAACGAGCGATGTCCGGGTGTCCATCGGCGAGTTTTTTTAGCTCTTCGTGCTGTTCAACAAACGCTCGCTTGGCTTCGAATTTCTTGAGCGATTCTTTCGCAGAACTGACGTCCGCTCGCTGTTTTTTGAGAGCTTTCTTCTGCTTCTTATCATTTGGGTCAGTGTTGGCTTCAGTTTTTTTCAGTGCAGCAGCGAGAGTTTCGATGCGTGCTTCTTCGACAGGAATCATAGCGACCGCAGAGTGATAGTCGCTGAGCGTATTGACCAGTCGATATAGCCTCGCCAGTTCGCCAACGGCGTTTTGGTCATAAGCATTCTTGTCGACAAAATGTTTGTAGCCGTAGATGATCATTCCGAACTGAGTGCCCCAGTCACCGATATGATTATCGCTGATCACATTGTGTCCCAGGAACCGCAGTGTCCGTTGCAACGAATCCCCAATGACTGAACTTCGCAAGTGTCCGACGTGCATCGGCTTGGCGACGTTCGGTGAGGAGAAATCGATCACAATCGTTTTCGGAGTTTCGACTGGATAGACACCGACCAAACCGTGGCTGGAAGCATCGTTAACACGCTCTTCTACAACATCGTCTCGCAAACGTAGGTTGATAAATCCCGGACCTGCAATTTCTGGTGGATCGCACAAGTCGCTGACATCCAGTTTCTCTACGATACTCGTCGCTAACTCGCGTGGGTTCACGCCGTTCCGCTTTCCGAGCGGCATCGCACAATTTGCTTGGAAATCTCCGAAGCGAGTATCCTGTGCTGGCTTGACCATTTCCGCGAATGGTTGTGGCTCTTCTGTGAAGTCGCTTAAGACGTGAGCAAATCGTGTTTGGAGTTCGTGAAGAATGTTCATTGAAAACTTAGGGTTCTTGGAGAAGTGCGAAAAAATTATGCCGCACACTTTGAGTGTACGGCAATGCGTTCGAGCTAAATTCGATAATGTTTTTGTGAGCGCGTTCTAGACTTCTGATTCGACAACCGCCTGCCAGTCGACTCTTGGAGCATCTGCCCAGAGATTTTCGAGATCGTAGAGTTCCCGAGCGTCTGGGGAGAAAACGTGCAGAACGACATCTCCGTAATCTTGGCAAATCCATTCGGTATCGTAACCGGCAGTGCTGCGTCGGTGAGAGCCGGATTCATCAGTCATGACATCGTCTGCGTGATCGGAAATCGCGTGTAGCTGTCTGCGGCTTTTGCCTGTTGCGATGACGAAGTAATCAAAAAGCGGTGTGATTTGAGTTAAATCGAGAACGACAACATCCACCCCGCGATATTCATCGCAGATTGCTGCGACACGGCGAGCATTTTCCAGAGCGCGCTGAACCACTTCAAGTCGGCGGATGCCTGTCACCTGACCGTCAGTTTTGCTGACTCGCATTTCAGTTACGTTTGTCAATTCGTTTTCCTCATGTCTCATTCTGACCACTTTTTCCCAATTCTACGCATTCACGGTCAGGATACGAGGGAGAAAACGACAATTTGACTAGAAATACAGTGCATATCGGACGATCAGGCCGGCAAAGACCACGCTGACCATACTCATCAGTTTAATGAGGATATTCAAACTCGGTCCGGAGGTGTCCTTAAACGGGTCACCAACCGTATCCCCGACGACTGCAGCTTTGTGGGCATCGGTCCCTTTTCCGCCGTGAGCACCTGATTCAATATATTTTTTCGCATTATCCCAGGCACCACCTGCGTTCGACATCATTACTGCGACGGCAAAGCCGGATGTTAATCCACCAGCCAACATTCCCATCACGCCACCGACACCCAGAAGTAAACCGACCACAACCGGAACGATCAGTCCTAGCATCGCCGGACCGATCATTTCCCGCTGAGCGGCAACCGTACTGATATCGACACATGCGGAGTAGTCAGGTTCGGCAGTCCCTTCCATGATGCCAGTAATCTCGTGGAACTGTCGCCGGACTTCTTCCACCATCGCTTTTGCCGATCTTCCGACCGCTTTCATCGTCATGGCACAGAAGACGAAGGCAAGCATCACACCCATAAACATTCCGACAAGCACACGAGGGTTCATGATTGTAATGTCGTAGTAGCGGACAAAATCCGGCATTCTGGCTTTAGTTGCGTCGACTAGAACTCCACGATTCGCCAGTTCTTTCAGATTCAGCGTGACGGTCTCACCGACTTTTGCGTCTTTACCAATGATATCTTTCGTTTGATCCGCATGAAATTTTGAGAGCGGAGGAAAGACGAGATAGGCGTGTGCGCTTTCATTTCCAGATTCGCGAACTGCCAGAAGGCTTGGTCTAATGACCATTGCTGTTGCGTTTGACAGATCTTGAGATTCGACGACTTCAACGTGTTCGACCCAACGTTCAAAACCAACACGCACTTCTTCGACATAAGCTGCCATCAAAGCCAGCGCTGTCAGTGCTGCTGATCCAATTGCAAACCCTTTTCCAGTTGCCGCTGTGGTGTTTCCCAGACTGTCGAGCGCGTCGGTGCGTTGACGGACGATCGGGTCGAGTTTGCTCATTTCGGCATTCCCACCAGCATTATCAGCAATGGGTCCGTAAGCGTCGGTCGCCAGAGTAATTCCGAGCGTGCTGAGCATCCCGACGGCGGCAATCGCGACACCATACAACCCCATTGTAAACAGAGTGGAATCTCCAAACTGGAAACCGGTACATGCGCCAAAGGAGAGCATGATCGCACTGCCAACAACAACGATAGGAACCCAAACGCTGTAAAATCCTTCAGCGATCCCTGCGATGATGACCGTCGCTGGGCCAGTCGCGGTTTGATCGGCGATTCGTTTTGTCGGTGCATACACGTCGCTCGTGGAGTATTCAGTCCACCAGCCAATGATGGTTCCGGAAAGGAGACCGATCACGACGGACGCGAAAACCCCAAACATTTGCGTGCCGTGTCGCAGTCCATCGGTTGCGAGTTCTTCAGCCATCGCCGTGGATGGTCTGACGAGCATGATGTACACGACGATTGCTGCCATCACTGCAACACCGAGGCTGCTCCCTTTGATGCCAGTCCCGAGTGCGTGCAGAAGTTTCTTTTGATCTGCGTTCTCATCGGTCCGTACGAGGAAGACACCCAGGATTGAAAGACCAATTCCGAGTCCGGCGAGGACCATCGGCAGGAGAAGCATCATCAACTGCATTTTGATGTGCCCCTGATACGCCGCAACTCCAATCGCCGCGGATGCCAGAATCGACCCGCAATATGATTCGTAAAGATCCGCACCCATCCCTGCAACATCTCCAACATTGTCACCAACGTTGTCTGCGATGGTTGCCGGGTTGCGAGGATCGTCTTCTGGAATTCCAGCTTCAACTTTCCCGACAAGGTCAGCACCGACGTCCGCCGCTTTCGTGAAGATCCCTCCACCAACGCGTGCAAACAAAGCTTGACTACTCGCTCCCATTCCGAAACAAAGCATCGTCACAGTGATCTCTTCGAGGGAAAGCGAATCCCCGAATATTGGGAAAATCCAATAGAGAACCGCAAACCAAAGACAGATATCAAGCAGCCCCAAACCGACAACCGTTAACCCCATCACGGCACCACTTCGGAAAGCAACTTGTAGACCGTCGTTGAGACTGGTCTTACATGCTTGTGCTGTTCGGGAACTCGCGAGAGTCGCCGTTTTCATTCCACACCAGCCCGCCAGGGCTGAGAAAAAGCCGCCTGAAAGAAACGCAATCGGAACCAGAGTTGACTGAGCCTTAAAGACAAAGGCTACGAGGAGAAGGAAGGCGCAAGTGATTGCAAAGAAAATTCCGACAACGCGATACTGTCGCCAAAGATACGCATCAGCCCCGTCGCGAACGTGCCCGGCGATATTGACCATCAGGTCGTCGCCTTCGTCCTGTTCCACCATCCATTTGAAAAATTTGTATGCAAAGAACAGTGCCGTGCAGGCGCCTGAAATCGCAATCAACCAACCGATGAAGACTCCCACGACAGGAGCTTCTGCGCTTGAATCCGCCGCAAGGAGTGGTGTTGCGATGAACACAACTGCAAGGCTCACCAATCCCATTCGAAATCGCTTCCAGAACGCTGATTCGGTCGAAGCAGTTTCATTGTTGAACATCTAGGTTTCGCTCCTTGATTTCGACGGGTCTCCTGCCTCGCTGTCGGTGAAAATCACCCACGAAACAGGAGCTATTTTCTGGAGAAGCTTTCGTCATCTGACGAACTCCCCTCTATTAATGAAAACATCCTGAAAAACAAACACTTGGCGACTCACGCCAGACTGTCTGTTCTTCAAGAGACGTAACTTTTGCGCGGAGTCTAGTGGGGTGGAAATTAGACTGTCAATGCGGTCTACCGAGATAGCGACATGCAGGAATTATCAATCTGAATGAAGGTGCGAAATACTGCTTGAAAATTGCCACTCCCTCTTGAATCACAATTGGATTTCACTTTCCGATTCTGGTTCGATTAGAATGGCTGAATCAGCGATCATTGTGTGATGAAAATAATCACCGCATGCTGAATTGAGTGGGGAGATAGCTCGATTTATGATCCTTGAACTCCCAGGTATTTCAGGTCGTGTAAATTGTCCTTATCTGGTCACTAACATGCTTTAAAGCATTTTGAGAGACAAATGAACAGAACGATGCTTATGATTGAGGCATTCTCGATTCTAATGATGTTTGTGATTTCGGCTGGGGCTGAAGAGACGATCCAGACCGACCTGCTGATTGTCGGTGGCACGGAATCTGGTTGTGCGGCAGCTGTTCAGGCGGCTCGGATGGGAGTGAAGTCGATCACCCTTGTGAACGACATCGACTGGCTGGGTGGGCAATTTTCCGCAGAATCCCTGGTTGCCATTGATGAGAATCGTGGTCCTGCTGGTTATGGACATGGAGTACCGTTTCCTCGCTCCGGAATCTTTGGTGAAGTCATGCGGGACATCGAGGCTCTTAACGTCCAAAAGTATGGCGTCCCACGACCTGGAAACACTCGCGTTATTACAACTTGTCTGCCATCGGATGCCGAACGAATTTTTCGCGAACTTGCACGACCACATCTTGAAAGTGGTGTATTGAGAATTCAGTCGAATTACTTTCCTGTTGAAGTCCTCCTTGCTGAAGCAGGCAACACTGAGGAGAACAACACCGTGAGTGGCGTTCGGTTTCAGTCTACGACGAGTGAAAATCAGACGATTACTGTGCGTGCCCAATTAACGATTGATGCTAGTGAGTGGGGGGATGTGATTCGCCTTTCCGGAGCTGCTTATGAATTTGGTCCCGATCTGAAAGCTCGCTACAACGAACCGCTGGCTCCGACCTCGCGCGCAGACTATCCGCTGACTGATATGAATCCCATTACTTATTGCATGGTACTTAAGGAAACTGATTCCGATCAAACGATTGCCCAACCTTCTGGATTTGACCGTCGTAATTTCGACAAGCTTCCATATCCGTCTGACCCGTCCTGGATTTATGAAAGCAGACGCATCGTGGATCGGCACCATTTTCCATCGGTCACAACGCCAGATGCCGTACTCCTTTGCTTCCCAGCGTTTGATTATCCACTCGATGTCTACAGCCAAAAAGTTACGGATGAACTTGAAGAGACAGAACCGGGCGCCTCGAAAAAGAACATCGTCGAAATGACTCGTAAGCAACGACAAATCGTTTTCAATGACGCCAAGCAAAGGTCGCTCGGATATCTTTATTACTTGCAGACGATTCTGCACGAAAAGGCTTCCGATCCGAAACTGACGTTTCGCAAATTAAAGCTGGCTGATGAATTTGACACGCCAGATCACTTGCCACCGAAGCCGTATGTGCGTGAATCATTGAGATTGAAGTCGATGTATCAACTCCGTCAGCAAGACACAATGGGTGTTGGCAACGATGCCCGCAACTATGCTTCGGCAATGTTTCACGATGCTGTTGCTTGCTGGCAATTCGAATATGATTTTCACCCAACAATGCGAAAATTCATTGATAGTGATCTGGCAGGCCCGTGGCACTCAATATTCAGAAAGAATCGAACCTGGGGACCTCCATACAGCGGACGTGCTCAGTTTTCGTTGCGGAGTCTGGTTCCGGAAAAAGTGGATGGACTCCTTGGAGCACAAAAAAACCTCGGGTACAGCAGCATCGTTTCATCCGCTGTTCGTTTGCATGATCAGTCAATCGCTGTTGGTCAGGGATGTGGAGCGGTCGCAGCCGTTTCGCTTCGCCACAGAACTCAACCAAGAACGCTTCCCTGGAATGCAAAGCTGCTATCAGAAATTTGGGATGGACTCTTGAAGACAAGTTCCATCCCGCAAACGTTGTGGCCCTTTGGTGATCTTGAACCAACGCACAAAAATTTTGTGGCAATCAATCAACTGGCAGTGCGACAACTCATTCCTCTTGCTCCAAATGAAGTGGAATTTTACGCAGAGCAGGAAGCGACCAGGGATTGGCAAGAAAGCGTGATAGAGAGACTGCGCGAAAGAAAGCTCGATTCTGTAATTCACATCCCGACTGAGAAACAGTTGACACGCGGAGAGTTTGCTGAGTTCATATGGGATCAGGTGAAAGCCTCAGTCGATCAATCATTCAAGCGAATGCATCTCGACGATGCCGATGGGGATAACATCACTGACGCCGACGATCCTGTTCCGTTTCAGCCTGGGCGTTCCACCTGGAGTGACTGGTCTCCTGGACCAGGAGCGGATGGGCTTCCAGATCCGATGGTGCTTGCGGATAAAACCATTCAGCGATTTAACTTCTGTGGGAAGGGGCAGACAGCCGAAGGCTTCTCCAGCGATCATGGTTTGCCATTCAACATTGACAGAGGCTACGGCTGGACGAAATCCGTCGAAGCGAATAGCCGCGTGCGGTCACGTTTTCCGGAAAAATTTCGGGATTCGTTTCTGTTTACCCGGTCTCACGACACTTGGGAACTGAACCTTGCATCAGGACGCTATGAAGTCACAGTCTGCGTCGGGGATTCCGGACACGAACAGTTCGGACAAAATCTCACGATTGAAGGCACTCCGGCAATGCGAAACATCACCACGCCGTCCGGGCAATACCACGAAACGACTCGCGAAGTCGAAGTGACCGATGGTCGTCTGACGATTGAAATCGGATTGCCTGGAGCGTCAACAAACACCTGTCTTAACTGGCTGGCTGTAAAAGCTCTCGTGAACTGAGGGTCGATGGCAAACGAAAAAAGCTCCTCGGCGTTCGAGGAGCTTTCATCTGTATGTCTTATCTAAGGGCGTATTTGAATATTCCTATCACTGCCTTATCGCGGCAACGTTTGTCCCCTCTCCCTGGGTGAGAGGGTTAGGGTGAGGGGCGAAGCTCAATGTTCAAACAGACTCTATGCCTAGCTCACGGCGCTCTTCAATGCTTCTGCCTTGTCGGTGTTTTCCCAGGTGAAGGCATCGCCTGAGCGACCGAAGTGACCGCCGGAGGCGGTCTTGCGGAAGACGGGTCGGCGAAGTTGCAGGTGCTCGATGATCCCTTTCGGGTTGAGCGGAAAGACTTCACTGACGGCGGCTTCGAGTTTGCTTTCGTCGACAGTCGCCGTGCCGTTTGTGTCCACACGGATACTCACTGGATTGGCAACACCAATCGCGTAAGCGAGTTGAACTTCGCATTCGGTTGCCAAGCCGGCAGCGACGATATTCTTGGCGACATACCGAGCCATGTAGGCTGCGGAGCGGTCGACTTTTGTCGAGTCTTTTCCACTAAATGCTCCGCCGCCATGTCGTCCCCAACCACCGTAGGTATCGACAATGATCTTGCGGCCAGTCAGGCCGCAGTCGCCGTGAGGTCCACCAATGATGAACTGACCTGTCGGATTAATATGGTATTGAGTTTTGTCGGTCAGTAATTCAGCAGGAACCGTCGAAGGCAGGACGTTCTCACGAACATATTCCTCAATTTGCTTCTGATTGACCGATTCGCGGTGTTGTGTTGAAAGAACAACAGCTGTAATTCCAACAGGTTTTCCATCTTCGTATTGAATTGAAACTTGGCTCTTACTGTCCGGCAGCAACCAATCGACATCGTTTTTCAGTCGAAGATCGGTAAGGTGATTTAGAATGCGGTGCGAGAGTGCAATTGGTAGCGGCATCAGTTCTTCTGTTTGATCGCAGGCGTAACCGAACATCAAACCTTGATCGCCTGCACCGTCTGTATCGACACCCATTGCGATGTCGGCACTTTGCTGATGCAGTCGCACAGCGACTTCGCAAGTATCGGCATTGAAACCAATATCGTCGCTGGTGTAGCCGATTTCACGAACCGCGTTGCGAGCGATCGCTTCGAAATCGACATCGGCATTCGTGCGAATTTCTCCAGCGAGCATGAGAAAGTCGGTCGTGCAAAGAGTCTCACACGCACAACGGGAGTTTGGGTCTTGTTCGAGCAGAGCGTCGAGAACACCATCAGAAACCTGATCCGAAACCTTGTCCGGATGGCCCATACTGACTGATTCACTGGTGAAGATAAAATTGTTTGCCATGGTCGTTCATTGTCCTCGTGTTTGGTTTTCCTCGAGACCGTTTCGGTTGTCTTTTTGAGGAAAAGGAGCGAATCCTGGAGTCCGTAGCAACGGTGACAGGATCAATCATGCTCTCAGCGAAATTCATTTTCGAAGTCTGTCAGACCTCGGCGAAAGCGGGATTTTAGTGACGCCGAAACGGGAAAACTACCCTCGCGAACGATTTGCCGCAAAGAACCTGTAAATGAGACAGCCTCGGATGCCAAGTCGACATGCTCTGCGTAACACCCACATTGGCAAGTCTTTAGGATGACCACTTTTTCAGGCGTGGGGCCTCATCTCGAAGATTACACCAACTCAAATGTTGCAGACCGCTCGCGACGACAGGGAAGTCACGATCGACCATGCCAAGTTCTGCCGCTTCCGATAACGAAGGAGAGCCACTGAGTGGAACGGATTTGACAAGGACAAGCTGCGACTCTTTGTGCAATGAGCAGACCCAAGCCGCAATAGAATCACTGGTCACCTCCCAAGACTCTGAGAGAGAAGAATGCTGAAGCGTCAGTTCTGCGACATCAAGTACCGGCAATAGATCCGCCTCCCAAATAGCGGAGAGTTGATCGGGAGAAGTCGCCAACTGAAACCGAGGTGAGAGTCCTGCTACGAGTCGCGCTGTGATCGAAAGCGTCCGCACACCCAAATCGTGCGCAAGAGTGTCTCCCAAGTCAACCTGATCATCCAATCGCCGAACCTCATCCGCAAACCGTCCCCCACCAGGAATGACAATCGGTCGCACGAACGCCTGCTTCTCCAGAAACTGCATCAGCCGTGATCCTAAATCCGGAAAGTCGAAGAGACTCCCTCCCAATTTGATGACCGTCACGGGTGTTTTGTGAAAGACGTTGAGCATGGTTAAAAAATTCGGCAGCGGCTACGGGATGAGTCCCCTTAGCATCCGGTTCGTCGTAAACACTCAGTTTTCATTCAACGCACATGATAAAGTGTTTTGTCGCTACGTGACTCGAACAAATGGGTGCGTCATTTCTTGGCGGTGAGTTCGTCTAAGTCCAGTCTGTACAGGATTTGA
>JAJDEL010000161.1 GCA_029259835.1 Planctomicrobium sp.
ATAACGAACGGATTATTGAGCAGAAACAGCGTTTGGGTCGGTAAGACTGAATCGTTTCGCTGACCGGCAATTCCGATGCCGTCTGGGAGATTAAACGCAGAAAGTTCTGGCGGCGGGGCATGGCGCAACATGCACAGATAGATGCTGCGGTGATTCGTTTCACGATGCAGGTTTGTCGCTTCGCCGGGGGGCCAATTGATTAAGGAGTCGATCTTCTCGATGGCAGAGCCTTGCCCGGGACCAAGTTCAAGTTGCCCGCTGGCGTGCAACATGCCGTCTCTTAAAGATTCTGCATCGAGTCGTCGTCTGCTGTGACGTGCGAAGAATTTATTATCGGGATCGACGTTCGCGAGTTTTTCTTCACCGCGACTATCGAGTTGATACGTGCGGCTCAGCACAATCGCGCGAATGAATTGTTTCAGCGACCAGCCATTGCTGACAAATCGTTCTGCGAGATGATCAAGCAAATCTGGATGAGTCGGTCGTGCACCGTAGACTCCGAAATCGTCTGGAGTCGTTACGAGTCCACGTCCGAACAGATGCAACCAAACTCGATTCACGGCGACTCTCGCGGTTTGTGGATGGTCAGGGTGTGTCAACCATGTTGCAAGTTGCAGTCGTCCACTTTGGTTCTCCGGAATTTCTAACAGGGACGAAAACCGTTGGTCTTCGTTTCCGATGATGTCGCGATTATATGCGGTTAAAATTCCACGCGGAACACTCGGTCCCAACTTCGCAGTTTCCCCTTTGATGTGTATCTTGCAGTTCTCTATTTTATTTTTCTCGCGAACGCCCATGGCCAAGCCGAGCACACTTGCGGCTTCTGGCTGACCGGAAGCGGAGTGCAGCGAGTGTGCTTCATCGTCTGTGAGGGCACGAGAGAAAACCGCAAGCTCCGCCAGATTTCCAACCAGTGGGGCAAAGTTGTCACTGCGATTTGCAAAACAGTAATCAAGGGAATCACCGAAAGTCGCGGAGATTTTTGTGTCGATCTCCGGTGGATCTGCACCGTTCAGGAAGACTTTGATGTGGTTCTTGTCGCGAACCAAAACAATGTGGTTCCAGGATCCTGATGCAATGACAGTTGTGCCTGGGATCGACTCTTTCGCTTCGTTTCCATTGAAGATGAACAACTTCCCTGTGCGGGATTTGTCGTGCGCTCCACCGATTCCAAGATGATCTCCAGGGAGCTTTTTATTGCCAAGTTCGGCTCTGGAAAAGAGGTAGGCTGTGATCGGTCGCTTGCTGTTTGGCGTTTCATTCTTAAACCAGAATGAGACGGAATATGAGCCGGCGAGGAGTTCAAATTGGCTATGAATCGTTGCTGTTTTCACGGCAGCAAAATTGTCTGGAGTAAATTGAACATCCGAATCGATTGTCAGCCGATCTGGCTTTGTCTGTAATGAAGAGTGGATTAGCGGTTGTAGATGATCAACGACAGCTGCATACGTCTCTGGAAATTTGAGAACCGCCTTTTCCTTCCTGTTTGCCGGATCGGCTGGGTTCCATTTCGATTTCAAATTGTGCAATTTGGTGGGAGGTGCAGTCAGTTTCTCGTTTGCGGCAGCTCCGTAGAGTGTTTCCGTGTTCTTGAAAAACCCAGCCATCGCATAGTAATCTCGTGTCGGAATCGGATCGTGTTTGTGATCGTGACAACGGGCGCACGCGACACTCAATCCCAAAATCGCAGTGCTCACGGCGTTGATTTGATCATCGACGATGTCCATCGCGAAGTTTTTATTCATCGCTGCCGCAGGCTTCGCACCGATTGCCAGAAAACCAGTCGCGACTAGTTGCCGATTTCGTTGCTCTGCCGATGTTGCCGGGAGCAAATCACCTGCGATCTGCTCCGTAACGAATCGATCGTAGGGGACGTCTCGATTCACAGCATCGATGACATAGTCACGATATCTCCAGGCGTGCGGGAACGTTGCGTTTCGTCCAAGTCCATCATCACCATTCGATTCACCATAGCGCGCGACATCGAGCCAATGCCGTGCCCAGCGTTCGCCGAATTCTGGACGCGATAACAAATCATCCACGACGTTTTCTGTCGCTTTCAGTTCATCAAGCTGATACTCAGTTACGAAGGCTTCAATTTGTTGGACTGTCGGAGGCAGTCCGATCAAGTCATAGTACAATCGGCGGATGAGAGTACGTGCGTCCGCATCTGCTGTTGGATGAAGTTCGGCAGCTTCGATTTGAGCCAGTACGAATGCGTCGAGAGAATCTCTCGCCCATGTCGTATTCTGTACAGTTGGCCGTGGCGGATTTTTTCGGAAAGCAAACGACCACAAGCTTTCTGGTGTGAAGACTTTCTTTTCAAACTCCGAAAGTTCTTTCGTGCGCGGGTCAGGAGCGCCACGCTTGACCCATTCAATGAAGTGATTGACAACTGCCTCTGGCAACGGCTTCTCCGGTGGCATTTCGACATCTTCAAATCGCAGAGCTTGAATAAGGAGACTCTCCTCCGGTTTCCCAGCAATCAGTGAAGGGCCAGATTCTCCGCCTTTTAACATTTCCGCACGGTTGTCCAGCAGCAGTTTCCCACCGACTTCTTTTGAATTCGTGGAATGGCACTCATAGCAATGCTCAACGAGAATTGGACGTATTTTGGTTTCAAAAAAGGCCTCATCTTCTGCAGAGATTGTTTCGCTGTAAACAACGTCTCCACCGAGACTTGCTATAACTAGCGAGACAACGAGTGACCACCGAAGGGTGAGATGTATCTGGTTCATATGATGGCGGGCAGGCAGGTGACGTGCGGGACAGTTCACATCAAGTATCGTGCAATTATTGAGAGAAGGCAATGTCTTCACAGGTTCTCTGGACATGATTTGCAACGAAAAATGCAACCTTTGAAAATTTCAAGTCAGGCGTATTATCACCGTTGACATCCAAATCAGTGGCAGGGAGAATTGATGAACGATGTCACTGGTTCAGGCCCGTACCAGTGATGTTCAGAGCCTCCCAGGTCTGGCCCGTCCTGGTGAGGCTCGTTTTATTGACACCGAGAAAAATTTTCGTTGTGGGAGTTCTTTGAGGCAGCCTCAATTCCATGATCGCGAACCCGAGCAGGTTCGATCCGCGCCATTGGCTCGACTCTTTCGCTCTCTTGTTATGGCGAATACGATGTCGCGGAACAAACGAAATTCGCCAAAATGTCCAGAAAGTAATTCATGTCGAAACTGAGTCCGAAAACGGGCAAGTTGAAAATGTCGTGGAGAAAAAAACTTCTCTTCGCAAGTTTGGCAACCCTGTTTGGAATCACGTTGCTCGAAGGCTTTGCGACATGGTTCGCTGTGGGAAGCGACTTGGTGAAGAACTGGAAGCAGCCAATTCAGGTTGGCGTTCTCTCCGAAGAGCGGCATTGCGAGTACGACAAGGAGTTCGGCTGGGCGAACAAACCAGGAACAGTGATCGCCGACTTCTATGGGCCAGGGCAAACAATTTCGATCAACTCTCAAGGGTTTCGCGGTTTGGAAAACTATGACGAAAAGCCTGATGCGTATCGTTTGATCTGTCTCGGTGATTCTTTTACGCTCGGCTATGGTGTCGACGATCGTGAAACGTTTCCTTTTCAGTTACAACAGAATCTCAAGCTAGGCACGGAGGTCGTCAACATGGGGCAGGGGGGCTACTCCGTCGGTCAATCATATCTGTGGTTGAAACGTTCCGCCCCGGAACTGAATCCTGATCTCGTTGTTTGTGTTTTCATTGTTGAGGATTTTCATCGGCTCAATACCACTCGCACAGGCAACGGCTTCGCAACTCCGCAGTTTGAAGTCGAGAATGGTTCAATCCTCCTGAAGAACGTTCCAGTGCCGAAGAAACTCCCGACCGGAGCGGCACTGCCGCAGAATTTAGCGATTTCCGAATCTCTCACGAATCACAGTACGCTGGCAAAGGGAATAGCAAAGATAGTTGCGACCGAAGAAATGGACGCCGACGATTATGCTTTATTCGTGGGACTGCATCTTCTTCGAGAAACATCACGCATTTGTGACGAGCTGAATTGCCCCATGGTCGTCGCATTAACGCCAACTCTTCCGGAACTCTTCGATCCGGCCGCGTCACTAAAATACCAGCAGTATTCCGATTCGCTTAAGAGTTTTCTGAGTACCGAGGAAATCCCGTTCCACGATCTCCGTCCTGCATTTCAAGACCTTGATTCAGATACGATTTTCCTTGATGAGAAATTCCACCACTACAGCGAGGCAGGGAATCGAGTCGTCGCCGATGCGTTGGTGAGTTGGCTTCCGTATGTGGTCAGCAATTTCAGTTCAGCGGTCAAGACGGAATCGCAGTAGCGATTGCTGATTTCATCTTCAGTTTAGCCGCACACTTCAAGTGTGCAGAGAAATCTATTTCGAATTCAAAAAACGCGCTGCGAGCAATAATCGCTAAATCATGAAATCTGTTTTCTGACCGAGGATGCGGTCGATGAGGTCTTGCGGGAGGTCAATCGCGTCTTCGGAACCATCGCCGATGTCGGTCGGGTTGATGCCGCAGTAGGCAGCGGCAGTTCCAAGATGTCGCCAGCGACCAGCTCGTTTGACTTCATGCGAAAGAACCGGCGTCGTGCAACGATTGCAACCAATCGTTGAAAAACCTTGCTTGTGCAGCGGATTGACGATCACGTCATGCTCTTCGAGATACGCAGCGAGTTGCTCATCCGTAAAATTCGCCATCGGGTTAATACGGACGGTGTTCATTTCGAGATCGATTGCCAGAATCGGGCAAACGCCGCGACGCCCGCCATCGGCACGTCGCAAACTTCCGATCAAGGCATCGAACTCACCCTTCGCTTTCAACAGCGGTTCAACTTTCCGCTTATGGCAGCATTCTTCTTGGCCTTCCACGGTCAAATAAAGCACACCCAACTGTTCGGTTTGCTCTTGCATTGTCAATTCTGGATGCAAAGTTCGCACGTTGAGACCGTATTCGCTGTTCATGCGGTCGCGCGTATCGAGCGTTTCTTGAAACATCACGCCTGTATCAACGAACAACACCGGAATATCCAGCTTGAGCCGGGAGATCATGTGGCACATCACACTTCCGGACTGCTGCATCGCAGATATCGCAGACGCACGGTCTCCGAAAATATCCTTCGCCCAGCGCAGGAGATCGTCGGGCGTTCGTTCTTCAAACGTCTTACTAATTTTGTTCAATTGCTGCTGCGTGAGACGAGCCATGGCGAAGTCGATTGAGGGTTAATAAGTGAAAGGCGAAATGATGTCTTGTTCAGTTTCGGTCGGCAGTGTAGCAACGAAGGGGATCATTCATCAAACCGTCTTTGCAAGCACAGGAATTCACGATTCGATACACTTCAGTGTTTCGCCGCACACTTCAAGTTTGCGACAACCCGATAGTATTTCATTGAGCGAAATTGCTACACTCATCAAAACACTCTTGTTTGAAGAACACATTCCAATCACGGAGAAGATATCGATGCGACATTTCACGCTGGGGCTTCTGGTTATTCTGGGAACGGCTGCGACGGCTGCGGCAGTGGAACCACTCAAAGGATTGATCATCACTGGTGGTTGCTGTCATGACTATGAGAACCAAAAGCGGATCATCGCGGAGGGTCTCAGCCAGCGACTCAACATCACCTGGGAATTCGCGCATGAAGGTGGAACTGGACGCGATCATAAAATTTCGGTCTACTCTGAATCAGGCTGGGCGAAGAAGTATGACCTCATTGTTCATAACGAATGCTTTGGAGGCGTGACCGATCCGGAATTTGTGAAGTCCATTGCCGACGCTCACTTCGATGGCGTCCCTGGCATTTTTATCCATTGTGCGCTGCACAGCTATCGAAAATCCGGCGCCGCAGACGCCTGGCGAGAGCTGATCGGTGTGACGTCTCAAAGCCATGAAAAACATCGTGCTGTGAATGTTGTCAAACTCGAAGACCATCCAGTGATGACAGGCTTCCCGAAAGAGTGGAAAACTCCGAACGGAGAACTCTATAAAATCGAAAAAGAATGGTCGAACTGCATCCCGCTCGCGAAAGCCTATGGTGAAGATACGAAGAAAGACCACACCGTCGTCTGGCTCAACAAATTCGGTAAAGCCAAGGTCTTCGGGACATCACTTGGACACCATAACGAAACGATGAACAGCGACGTCTGGCTCAACATGGTCGCCCGTGGCGCCCTGCACATTACCGGTTATTTAGACAAAAATGGTAACCCCAAAAAAGGTTACGAAGGGACTGGCATCAAACCGATTGTTATTGCTGCTCCGGAACCGAAAGCAGACCCGAAGTTTTCGAAGAAGAAAAAGAGGTGACAAGTAGGCCATGCTGACGACGGGGGACTCACCGCGTAGAGTAGCATGAATAGGATTTTCCCTAATAGAGATACCCCAAACGAATTGCTTCGTCGCGTGTGATGGCCTCTCCGCCTGCGATCGTTGTGAGTGCTTTCAAAACATCAGGTGGAATGTCTTTACTCAGCGGGACGGCTGAAATGCCATACGCAAACACAACGTTTGGCTGCCTCCACTTGACTGCGGAGGGGCTTCTGACTTGCGGGTGATTGATTGTGTATTTGAAGTCTTCAACCTTCAGGTCAATTGGCGCCAGCCAGGGAATGTCTGAGTTCGCGGTTTCTGTCAGTAGGATCGTGTTTTCCGGAACATCTGTGATCTCCTCGAATGTGCATGTATTCGGTCCATCGAAAATAGTTCCAGGACCGGTGATCAGAACAACATTCGTGAATTGAGACGATGGTTGCTCACTCTCCACATGAAATGTCCTTGGCATCTGATTGGCGAGTTGAATGTTGTTCGGACCGTCCCATGGCTCATCAAAACTGTATTGATTTGCCAATTCCTGACCATCCACAAACGGGAGAATCAAAGCTCTCCAGCTATGTATCGGTTTTCCGGCTTCATCTGCAATGTAAGCAGGTGGGAAGCACCCATAAACATCATGGTAGTTATGAAACGCAACAGATATTTGATTCAAAGGGCTGTGCGATACGATGGCGATCACGGCTCGTCTGGCGTCTCGAACTTGATAGCTCAGCCAGATCAATCCGCTGATCACCAGGATTGTAATGAGCATCCAGGACCAGCGTCGAAGTCCCTTCGAACTTCGAGTGTTCTTAGGTCGTTCACGAGGCGGGTTCGAGTTTTCTGTAGATGATTCATCCATTGCTGTTATCTAAGTGGGAACGTTCAGGGAATCTTCATCTACTTGTCGGCAGTTGATGAATTCTTCACGCTCTCCGCCGAGGCCGCAGAATCAAGTTTAGCAGGTCGAAGAACAAAAAACGTGAGTACCAGGCCAAGTAATCCGCCGATGTAGCTGGCGTTGTGGATGTATCCGACGCGCATGAAGTTCCAGACATCAGAAACGCGATACTGCTGCAATGCTCGCTGCCATGCAGAATAGTCGGCATCGGGACCGCGCCATAGCCCGTACGCAAAACCGAGCAGACCTGCGAGAATTCCGGTTGCAAAGACGATAGCAAAACCTTGCATGATTTGTCGGCTCGCGATTTGTCTTGATTGATTCGGAATGAGCCGACGAGCCAGAATCCAGCCGACAATTCCACCGACCCACCATGTTGCGAGGAATCCGATTGTGGCAACGTGCATTCGGGTTCCAAGCCCAAGGTCAGCATAATCAAATTGCTGAAACTTGAAGTTATGAAAATACTCAGGCCCGATGGAGTAAGTAATCTGGTCATGCAGAACCCCGTAACAGCCTGCGATCATCACCCCGATAAAAGTGAAACGCAGAAGTGCCGGAATGTCTTTCAGTGGAATATGTGGGATCAGATACTTCAGCACCGTGAATCTCCTGGGGGGATGTGTCCCTCAGATGGTAGTGCAGGTCAATTCAGACTGGAAGAACCGTTTTGGCTTGGCGGTTTGAGCAAGAATGTAGAAGTCATAAAAGAATCAGCACAAATTCTCAATACGGCGGTGCCAAACGCCGGAAGCCGTGGGCGAGAATCAAGGGAATGATTATGAGATTCCTCAGTAATGACGCTCCCATTGATGGAAGTACGCTCTTTGCACATCCAGAACTGTTGGATTCCAGGTTTGAGATGTTCTTTGCAATTGATCGGATTTGACTTCGAGTGATCGGCCAATGGAAAGTTTTTGCGAGCCATTCGTCTGGGATCCCCTCGACACCAACTCCTGCTCCGATGAGACCGCTTAGAATTGCAGCGGTCGTGTCGGTATCACCTCCGGCTAGAATCGCCTGTTGGATAGCGGTCGCGTAGTCGTCGGGATATCGTAGCCAGCAATGAATCACAAATGGAACGGTCTCGTAAATGTAGCCTGAGACGCCTTTGCTGGAAAACATAGCTGCTGCGAAATCAACCGGCGTTTCATACTGACTCAGATCAGCAGCCTGCGCGATCAATTCCCGGAGTTCGTTGGCTTGTGCATCATCGGGAAGAAAGGCGTTGACGCGATTCAGGAATTTCACAGAGTCGATTCTGTTTACACTGGCAGACTCTCTGGCAGCCAAGGCAACAACCAATGCTCCATAATACGCTTTGGGATCGAGATGAGTCAGTTCTGTACTTGCTTGGACGAGTTCACGAAGATGTTGGTCATCCTTCGCGACCACCCCAAGAATCGGAGCGCGCATTGCCGGTCCGTTGCCTGCCGAGAAAATTCCAGAAGGCCAGTGACTGGGTGTCAGGCACATTTTGAGGCAGGCTTTGAGTGTTGCCAATCCAACTCCAGGCGGAAGCGTGAGAAACCAGTTTCGCAGCCTCTTTCGTAACAGCAAACGGAACTGATCGACATCGC
>JAJDEL010000162.1 GCA_029259835.1 Planctomicrobium sp.
GCCCGACAATAAGTCGTGGAGCGAACCGCACAGTTGGCCAAAAAAGAGTTCGTTGTGGTCGGACGAAGCCAAGCAGCGGCGCGCTGATTACAAAGACAAGATGCGAGCGGAAGGACGGCCTGAGAAAAGAATCAGCCGCATTCGAGCCCAAGCTACGGAGATTGTCGATATTCCGGACAAAGAACACATCGACGGCGCGATTGCCGAGCAGGCCATTGCCGCGATGAAGCGGCTCTCGAAGCAAGATCAGCCATTCTTCCTTGCGACTGGTTTCGTTCGTCCTCACCTGCCGTTCGTTGTGCCACGAAAGTACTGGGACCTTTATGACGCCGATGAAATCCCGGCCGCGGCAAATCCATTTTTGCCAAAGCACGCACCTGCATTTGCAATGAACACAATGTATGAGTTGCGGGACTACCTGGATTTCGATGGGACAGCCACACCCACCCAAGGCTCGTTGACTCAAGAGCAACAGCGCCGACTCAAACATGGGTACTACGCATCCGTCAGTTTCATCGATTCGCTCGTCGGCCGAATGCTTGCGGAACTCGAAGCACTCGGACTCTCCGACAACACTATCGTCGTGCTCTGGGGTGATCACGGTTGGAAACTTGGTGAACACAACAGTTGGTGCAAGCAGTCCAATTATGAAATTGACGCCCGCGTACCGTTAATCATTCGAGCTCCCAGCGCTAAAGCGAATGGAGAAACCACCAACGCACTGGTCGAGTTTGTGGACATCTACCCAACGCTTTGCGAACTCGCCGGTCTGCCTTCACCAGAGCATCTGGAAGGCAAAAGCATGACGCCGCTCTTATCGAAACCAGATCAATCGTGGAAAAAGGCAGCCTTCAGTCAGTTTCGCCGACAAAATGGAAGAGTCCCGTTAATGGGCTACTCGATGCGCACCGATCGATATCGCTATGTCGAATGGCAGGACCGCCGGAACCGCGAAGTTGTCGCCACTGAATTGTACGATCACTCGAATGATTCTTCTGAAGACACAAACATTGCTGTCCACGCAAAAAACAAGTCACTGCTTGCAGAACTCAGCCGCCAGATGTGGGCATCATTGCCGCAGCCACCTGAATACGCTCCACCGAAACCGCGCCGTCCCCAAAAGTCTCGCCCCAACATTGTTTTTTGTATGGCTGATGACTGGTCTTGGCCGCACGCAGGGATTCTCGGCGATCCGGTCGTGAAGACACCAAATTTTGACCAAATCGCTCGCGAAGGTGTGCTCTTCAAAAACGCTTTTGTTTCCACGCCATCGTGCACACCCAGCCGCTTGAGCATTCTCGCGGGCCAACATCACTGGCGTTTAAAGGAAGGGGACAGCCTGGGTGGCTCATTGCGTGAAGAGTTCGACGTCTACACCGAAATGTTGCAGGAAGCCGGATATCGCATCGGCCGATTCGGTAAAGGAGTTTGGCCCAGCAAGCACACCTTCCGCAAACGCGATACATTTGGCGATCGATTCCGTTCCTTCGATGAGTTCATCAAAGAGAGGAAGCCAGGCGAACCGTTCTGTTATTGGCACGGCGGACAGGATCCTCATCGACCGTATGAGTTGGGCGTCGGCGTCAAGAGCGGCATCAAGTTGTCGGACGTAAAAGTTCCCGCCTGCCTACCAGACAACGAGACAGTGCGAAGCGACGTTGCGGATTACCTTTGGGAAGTGCAGCGCTTTGATCGTGAAGTTGGCGAGATTGTGGCTCGCCTGAAGGAAATGGGTGAACTCGACAACACGATTATTGTTGTAAGCGGCGATAACGGCATGCCGTTTCCTCGTTGCAAGGCGACGCTCTACGACCTGGGAACACGCGTACCGCTCGCGATTCGCTGGGGTTCGAACGTCCAGAGAGGTCGCAACGTTTCAGACTTCGTCAATCTTTGCGATTTGGCCCCAACATTCTTGGAATCCGCGGGACTAAAACCATCGCAGCAGATGACAGGCCGCAGTCTTTTGCCGCTGCTTAGCTCGAAGAAGTCGGGACAGATTGATCCCGCGCGGACTTTCGTCTTAACGGGAATGGAGAAGCACGTTTACTCCTATCCATCTCGCGCGCTGCGCACAAAGGATTTTCTCTACATCCGCAATTTCGATTCCGACAAATGGCCAACCGGGGAAATCGAGAAACACAATCCGCATTACGATTTTGCATCACAGCCGTGGCCAACAGAAAGTGGAGCCTTCTCATTCAACATCGACCCCTCGCCTGCCAAGCAGTTCCTGCGTTTACACCGCGACGAAAAAGCCACGAAACGCTTCGCCAATCTGGCTTTTTTGAAACATCCAAAAGAAGAATTGTACGATCTCAGCAGAGACCCGGATCAACTTCGCAATGTGGCGGGTGACTCTGATTATTCGCAGATTGCTCGACGGCTGAAACAAAAACTGAATGCCGAGTTAACGCAGAGTAATGACCCACGAATGGTCGCCAAAGGCGATCAAATTGAGTCCTCTCAGAAAGGTCAGTGAGATTCAGTAACAAGTGATCTTGCCATGCGCGTCGAATGAAAACGGAACGTTGACTTTGGATTAAATGCTAATGGGATTTTATCATCTGACTTCGGCACTTTTCCGTTCCACAGATGGGCCACCAATGTTGTGGATGGAGCCTTGAAAAGCGGGAGTAAACATGAATGGCATTATTATTCGAACCTTGGGTTTTTGTTTGATATTACTTGGGATCTATTTCTTCCTCGTGGCAACGAACGATTGGCTCTCCGATCTAGTACCAGACTCTCCAGGTTCAGTTATTGCTCCGTCGCTCCTAGGTGGAGTCTGCCTTTTTGTGGGCATGATTTTCGTGTTGAGACGTGAAAAGTAATGAGTAGGGCAGGCTATTCTCTGTAGAAATTGCGCAGCGGTGTTGTCGGCTTGTGGCTAACGTGGACCATTAGCGCAACAGGTTGTCTCACCATGTGCGTGGAATGAAATCAGAGCGTTTAAGGTGAGTTGGAAGCTCAGTAATTGCAGTTCTTGGTTCACCGCTTTTAAACATACCTCACCTCAACCCGCGCTACTCTATCTGTTTTTGCCAGACACACAAACCGCATCAGCTAGAGTTTCGCTATGTGAGCTTATTTCGACTTCTTTGGTGCAGGCTTCTTCGGTGTGCGTGGAGTTTGCATTGCTTCGAGTCGACCTTCGCTGATGGCAGATGCGGCGCCTTGCTCGGGGATCTTGACTCGAGCAGACCACAGGACCCCGTTGACAACAAGCTGCCGCATCCCAGGTAAGCTCCATGCGGAATGAGCATCGAGTCCACTAAAGGAAAATGATCGTCCCCCATCCGGCCTTTCGTAGGCCCAACCAACGATGTGAGCATCCACGCCTGCACGGGACTCTTCCACTTCTTTACCAGACCACACGAGAGGAGTGACTCCCTGCAT
>JAJDEL010000163.1 GCA_029259835.1 Planctomicrobium sp.
ACATCTTTGGCACCTTCACAGGAGACACTGAAAGATCTGAGACTCAGTTGGAAACGGCAAGAAAGAAGGCTCAACAAGGGATGGTGTTGTCCGGTCTCTCGATAGGCTTGGGCAGTGCTGGCTCATTCGGTTCGCATCCAGCCTGGGGATTCCTGCCTTGGAACGTCGAGATACTTGTCTGGATTGACGTGGAAAGAAAACTGGAAATCGTGGGAATCTCCAGGAGCATAATCACAAATTACAATCACCTGAAAACTCGCGACTGGACTGAGCTTCTCACATTCGCAGGAACCGCTGGAATTTCCGATCACCATCTGATCGTACGCCCCAACGGTGAAGACGATCTACGGTTCCGCGAAGGAGTTGTCGACTTCAAAGCACTGAAAGATGCCTTTTACTGGGCGGTCGATCTGGCGATAAACGGTGATGTGTTTGTCGAAACCGACATGCGAGCTCATGCGAATCCCTCGCGGATGGACAACATTGCGGCAGCCACCAAAGACCTGGCAAAGAAATTGAGATGTTTGTGTCCGGTTTGTGAAATGCCAGGGTTCTGCGTGAGCGAACACAACCTCGGCTTGCCTTGTGAATCATGCAATTTGCCAACCGGCAAGGCCATTGCGGAGATCCACCGCTGCCAGAGTTGTCAACACCTCGAAACACGAAAGCTCTACAGCGGGGCGGGATAGGCTTCCATAGAAGTCTGTCAGCACTGTAATCCTTGATGAAATGCCTTCAGATACAGGGCAATCGCATGTTCAAGCGACTTGAAATCCTAGCGATATGCCTTTGAGGTTATCCAATTTCCATCCAGCGAGGAGGCGCTTGTCTCGAATGTTGTCGTTCACTGTCGTGACCTATTTTAAAATCGACAAAGCTAATCAACGAAATGCGGAGGTAATATCAGGACCGTTTCCTTTGCGAATTCGGCTGGCATCCTCTGTAAGAGTGACATCAAGAGTGTGGTGCAGAGAGTTCTCCACACTTCAGTGATTTCGCACGTGGCTAGCATGTTCTCGCACACGTGGAGGCAAACTGCTGATGAAACATGAGATCTCTTCACTTTCCTTGCCATCGTGGTTCTCACGTTGACGAAGAAATCCGGGAAATAAATTTGCGCAGTATTGAAATTTCAAGTCGTTTTCAATACTGCCCCCTGTGGCACACACCCTTTGGGTGAGTGCCAGGTATGTCATCGTTTCTTGCCCCGCACATTATCCATCTCAGCTCTCCAGAGGAGATGATTGACGAATACGTGCAAACACATCTTCAGTTTCTTTACGATGGCAGAGTTGAATCCCAGGAGTCATGACAGCGGCGGTCCCAGCTGCAACTCCCCAGAGAAACGCATTCTCGATTGGTTCTTGTCGTGACAAAGCAAACACTATTCCGGCAGTCATGCTGTCCCCCGCACCTACTCGGCTCGATATTGGAACTGTTGGGGCGATGGCATGAATGTCTTCATGGGCAGTCACCAGTACGGCACCTCCAGCTCCGAGTGATGTGACGACATTTTGGGCAATCCCATCATCAATCATGTTCCGGGCAGACTGTATTACATCGACGTCTGAGTTGATGGTGTGCCTCGAGAAGCGACCTAGCTCTTCGATGTTTGATTTGTAAATATAGAGTGAGCGTTTTTCAAGATGACCAAGACTTGAGCCACTCGTATCAAGAATGACTCGGCATTCAGCAGGCATGGCTTCCAAAAGGTGTGCCCAGAATTCCGCTTTCAACCCCGGTGACGGCCCGCCACTAATCACCAGATATGTTGGAGGCGGTTTCTGCGTTGCAATTTGCTCAATGATTTCAACTGTTCCGACTCTGTCAACGCCGGTCCAGGGTGGCAGAAGCGGTACTGACGTTCATTTGATTCATCAGTCACCACAAAGTTTTCACGCGTCGTGCCTTTGATCGGCACCGGGTAGTTTTCAACTCGTTCTTCGTTCAGTAGCTCCTCAAGAAAGTGGCCTACGCCGCCACCACGCGTCCACAGAGCGACCGCCGTACCACCAAGTTGGTGAATGGCGCGAGCGACATTGATACCACCGCCGCCTGGCTCGTAAGCAGGCTCCGAACACCTGAGCTTTTCATCCGGTGTGACACTTGCCACACGCGAACTGACATCCAATGCGGGATTCAAAGTTAAAGTGACAATCGCTGCACTTTTTCTCAATCTGTCCATCGTCATAGTAGTTCTCCTCGAACGCCGTTGAATTCAAGTCGCCCTGTTAAAAAGTTCCAGACAGGCGTGAAATGCCTTGCCCCCTGAGGAGGCGAGACTTGGTTAGTGTCGCCAGTGTCATCTTGGATTTACCGGTCGTACCGCTTTCTTCCGCCTGCCACGATGTCGAGGAGTTCTTGCGTCGCTGCTTCGCTGCGGGCGCTGGCCAGTGTGCGTGAAGTCTTTGTGGCGGTGCTTTCGATCCATTCCATTGCCGACTCGGATGCCATCAAACGCATGCCATACTCGGAGGCCAACGCATCGAGTAAAATCTCATAGAGCGTGATGTACAGAAACTCGCGCACTGCGACTGCGGTGAGGTGGTTCAAGTCAACATAGGGGGAGCGATTGAGTGGAGTTGTTGCCGACACGGGTTCAATCGGCAACACTCGCAAAGAAACCGGATCGAAATGACCAACACCACTGAAGCTAGGTGAGACCACATACAGGCTGCCGATTTTCAACGACATATAGTCATCGAGGATATCCTGAGCAAGTCCAAGCAAAAGTTGAGAAAGACCCTCTAAGCTGGTCGGTGCATCGTACGTTCGGTGAGAGAAAAACGAATGCTTCGCGAGTGTCGATCTGGATCGATGACCGACGGAGTAGATGGTCTCCACCGCATGTTTTTGTGATTCGGAGACAGCCAGACCAGAGAGTCTCGAATTGTAGTCGCCGCAAAGCCCCAAGTCCGATGCGATCACAAGCAGCCCGGCTGGAACCCCAGCATGAAGTGGTTGGTGAATGCCAATTTCGGCGATGATTGAATCCATATCTGTACGATATTGACGAGCGGATGCCAACGACTGTCTTGCCCGCCGAAAATGATGCGCCGAAAGGGACCTCATGGCTCCCACAGCGTCATGCAGCGCGGATAATGCTTGCAACCGATGCTGCAGAGATTGTTGGCGCTTCACGACTTCGCCCTCACTTCAATGTCTTGCTCTACTCGTCGGTTGGGCAAGCTTCCGCGCGCTTCACTCACGAGTGTTTTCAGTGTGTCCTTCCAACCTGTCGGGGGAAGCTCCCCCGCATCG
>JAJDEL010000164.1 GCA_029259835.1 Planctomicrobium sp.
ATCATCACCGCCTGGACGCCGTGCCAAAGTACGTGGTTCAACCCTCCTTGTCCGTGCATGCACAGCGATGGCAAATTCCCCGACTGCGAACCAGGGGAATCGCACCGCCTTAAAGGTTGGTTCTCTTTTTATGAAGGGGACGATATCGAAGTTGAACTCAAACGCATCGACGCCACAGGCTGGCGAGATGAATAGCCGGATCCGTGGCACAGGCATTCCTGCCTGTTCGAGTTGTCAGTAAGAAACTTCGCGCAGACAAATAAACCAGCACAGACAGGAATGTCTGTGCTACTGAAGCTACAAAATGCTGGGACGAGTCCCAGCCTAGATGACACAGAAAGTGTAAATATGCTGTCCACTTTTCGTTTTATTTGTCTCATCTTGATCGGAATTCGGTTCGTAATTCCCAGTGGAACAACATGGGCGGATGAACCGTTTTATGAATCAGAGGTGATCTTCGAACCATCTGAAGAACTTCACGGGCACACCCACGCCTCGACGATTGTGGAGTGCCCGAATGGTGACCTTCGTGTGGTGTGGTATGAAAACGGCCCGAATCTTCCCGCCCCGCGTTACTACAACGACGCACACGACAAAAACGATAACGTCCGCATTTCAGGCAGTCGCAAAGCGAAGAACTCGACCTCTTGGGAAACTCCGTTCGTGATGAGTGACACGTTCGGCACGGCGGACAATAACCCGACGATGGTCATCGACACAGAGGGCAAGCTCTGGCTGTTTCACTCGACGATGCTCGGGGTTCCAAAGTGGACTTGGGGGAGTTCTATGGTCCGTTACAAGATCTCTTCTGATTACGATCAACCGGGACCACCGAATTGGGAGTTTTCTGAATTGCTGATCCCTCATCCGGTGGGGATTGCTGAAGTTGTCGAACAAACTGCGAAGGAACTAGATTCTAACAAGATTCGTGACGCCTACGGACTTTCAAAAATTCAAGCGGATGCGTTCCTGAACCAGATGCGCGAAGCGGCGATTGATCCAATGCAAGTCAAATTCGGATGGATGCCGCGAGTGCATCCGTTGATTCGCTCGGATGGAACTCTCGTGCTGCCGCTTTCAAATGAGAACTTTGAAATTCCGATGATGGCAATGACGAATGATTTTGGTCGCAGTTGGACATATTCAAATCCGGTCCCTGGTCTGGGACTTCTGCAACCAACTTTGGTCGAATTCCCAAACGGAAATATCTCTGCTTTTTTCCGCAACGGTGACCCGCGAGCACGGATCAAGCGTAGTCACTCAACAGATGGCGGCATGACCTGGACCGTTCCTGAATTGACCGACCGGTTACACCCTGGAGGCGGGATCGAAGCACTTCTATTGAAGAACGGAAATCTGGTTCTGGCCTACAACAACAAAGAGACCGGTCCGCGAGACAAATTGGCAATTTCGATTTCTACTGACCAAGGTCGGACCTGGAAATGGACGCGACAACTTGAAGACACCCCGAACGGTCGGTTCGATTATCCTTCGATCATTCAGTCCAAAGACGGGCTACTGCACGTCTCATACTCGTACCTCTTAGGGACAATCAAGCATGTCACTTTCAACGAAGCCTGGGTTCGTGAGGGAAGCGAATAGGCATGAGAGTGACAGAAATTCGTTCTACTCTTTCACCTTCGGAGTGTTTGCAGCCATGCAGTCCTTGTAGCGGAAGAGACCATCAACGGTTAAAACGGTTCCGGTGATGTAGTCGGCATCTGAAGAGGAAAGAAACGTTGCAGCCTTACCGATGTCGCTTGGTTTTCCAAGCCGCGAGAGTGGCAGCTTTTCTCCTTCTGCCTGAATCGTTTCCTCGCTGAACGTTGCATGTTCTCCAGGAGTATCGATCCATCCCGGTTGAATCGCATTGACATTGATCTGGTGCTGGACAAGTTCCACGGAAATCGAACGCATCATGTGATTCAAGCCCGCTTTGGCGGCTCCGTAGGCAAAACTATTAGCAACCGGCATCTCGGCATGAACGCTGGAAATGAAAACGATCTTTCCCTGTCCGCCCCGTTCAACCATATGTCTGGCAACAAGCTGACTCATGTGAAAACCGCTCGACAGCGTTCCGTTGATCGTACGCTCGTAGAGTTCCGGTGAATAATCCAGAAAACTACCACGAGGCCCGAATGCCGGATTGCTGATCAAAATGTCGATCTGCGGGACTTGAGTTAAAGTCGTTTCGGCAAGTTCTTCGCAGCCGGATCGTGTGAAGACATCCGCTTCAACAACATGGCATTCCCGACCGAGCAAACGAATTTCTTCGGCGGCTTGTTCACCATCGAGGCCACCAGGGCGGTCATTGAGAATAATGTTCGCACCTTCGCGGGCGAGTTCTAGCGCGCATCCTTTTCCAATCCCGCGAGCTCCACCTGTGACGAGCGCAAACTTCCCAGCAAGTTTCATGACTTGATACCCTTTGAGCGGATTGATGATTGATTTCAAGTAACGGCGAGAGCGTTGTTATTCGACCTGAAATTTCATCAGCGATTTGCGCGTTCTGACGAAAAGTGCTCCGTCGGCGATTGCTGGGCTGCCGAGGATAGGGTCTCCCAAATCGTTCACTGCGAGAACATCCAGTTCATCAGCACTGCGCAGAACTGCGATTTTTCCATTCTCTCCACCGATGTATATTTTTCCGTCACCATAGACCGGCGAAGCAAAATAGTTTCCGCCGTTTCGAATTCGACCAGGACCAAAGATTTCTTCACCAGATCTTGTTTCAAAGCAGGTCGCAATTCCCCCTCCTTTGATGAGTAGCATACGCTCGTCAACGACGATGGGAGAGACTATATGGTCGGTGTGTTTTGTTTCATGCTTCCAAAGCAGGTGAGTTTTTGTGACATCACCGCGCCCTCCACCTTTGACTGCTAAAATAAATTCGGCGGCTGCGTTTTCGTCATCGAATGCAGCGCCTGCGAAGTTGTCACTCTTAAGGAAGGCAACGTCGAGCTCTCGACCTTCAAGATCGCCATCTTTATCGAGGTCTCCTTTGTCGAATGTTTTTCGATAGAACGCCTCCGGGACAGGTCGCTTGCCCACGAACGCCTGAATCTCATCTTTTGTAATCTTGCCATCGCTGTTGCCAGTTTCCCAACGATCAACAGAGGCCAGCCATTGATTCGCAATGCCTCCACTCTGGACGGAGATGTAAATCACTCCGTCACGACAAACCGGTGTTGTCTTGATGTTTCTCAGTAAAGTTCGAGCGAACCACAGACGTTCTCCGGTTTCAGGTGAGTAACCGACTAATAACCCGGTACCACCGACGATGATTTCGTCTCCGCTCTCTGTAGAGCAGATCACAGGGTGCGTGTAGTTCACCGCCATGTCGCTGCGGTCATCTTTCCATTTTAGTTCCCCGGTTCGTTTATCGAACGCATAGAACATGGGAGCCAGATCGTCGTCCTGGCAAAACAGCAGGAGATCTTTGTAAAGAACCGGGGACATGCCTGCTCCCCATTTAAAAACGAAGTATGGAACCGGTAGCTCTTTTTTCCAGACGTCTTTCCCCGTTTTTGCATCAAGGGCGACCATTCCCAGCGTGCTAAAGTAGAAGTAGACACGTTCATCATCAGCAGCAGCTGTCGTTGCGGCATGGCTGTTCGTCAAGTGGATTTCTTCGACATCTCCAATCGGCCATGATCGAGACCATAGTTCATCACCGGATTTCGAATCGTACGCGAACAAGCCAATTGTTTTTTCGTCAACCATCGCAGAGGTGAAGACACGACCAGCAACGACAATCGGGCAGCCGATTCCATCCCCAAGCTTGACTGACCATTGCACGTTTTCGGTCGGAGAAAAAGAAACCGGCAATGGTGAGGAGTCGTCTGCGATCCCGGTGCAATTTGGGCCACGAAACTGAGGCCAGTCTCCGGCTGAGATTGATTGAGATTGAAGAAAAATGACCTGAGAGGCCAAACCACAAAAGAGTATCGTTCGAATCATTCGTCAATTCCAATCTAAAAGGTGCCAATTCTTCATTGCTGAATCATGACAACTCCCAACGAAAAGGAAAACCCACACTGTATTGTTGAGCTGTCGTCGCTCAATGAATCATTTCTAAAAAACACTATGCGACCAAGTACGCATATGAGACAGTTTCACATGCAACGGCGAGGATTGCCGAAACAACTCTGTGTTTCATTCCGAAAAGAACCGAAAATAGTAATGGCGATCTGTAGATCGTCTTTCGCCAACATTGCCCGCATTGGCGAAGAAAGCCCGCTGGTTTGTAACCAGCGGGCTTTCTGTATTTCAATGCACCAAGCGATCCAGAACTTTCGTCGGATCGATGTGAGAGCGTCACTCCTCT
>JAJDEL010000165.1 GCA_029259835.1 Planctomicrobium sp.
CGCCGGTCAATCGGGCCGGTCGGCGAAATACGCACTCCAATGGAGTGGCGGTTCAGCGTTTGCCAAGTCGGTCGATGAGTTCGACGGTTTCTTTGTCGGTGAGGGACATCGCACGCCGATTCCGAATGCGTTCTTCGACGAAATCATTCCCCGTGAAAAACTCGCGGTTGTCAAAGTTGTCGGCACGGTTCTCCGTCACACGGTCGGTTATCAAAATCAGTTCGGCGGGCGGCGGACATCGGCCCCGCTTTCCTACAACTACGTGCAGCGATACTCGGGACTCAACAGTCGGTCGGTTGTCAGTGATGCCATCATCACCGCTCAGAAGCGTGGCTACATCGCCTGCACACAATCGGGACGGTTCGATGCGGACCGGTCCCAACAATCGGCTGCGTGCTACTCTGTTCGATGGCAAGCCATCGAATACAAAACACGGAACGGTTCAAAAACCGAACCAGAGCATCGGTTCAAAAACCGAACCAGGAACGGTTCAAAATCCGGACCAGACGAACGGTTCAAAAACCGAACCACTTCAAAGACAGTTCCCAAAGACACTAACAAACAACAGCATGCTGTCAGTCAGGAAATAGAAACGGCGATTGCATTGTTGATTGAAGCGGGCGTTGATCGATCAAGTGCCCTTCAACTTGCCGAGAAGAGGGGATTGGAGAGCGTGCAGCGGCAACTCCAGTGGCTTGATGCTCGCAATCCCCGCGAGAATCGTATCGGCCTACTTTGTAAATCGATTGCTGAAGACTGGTCGCCACCACCTTCCGTTGCCGTGAAGAATCGTCAACAGGCGATACGCGAGCGGGAACAGATCGAAGCGGTCAAACAATCACAGGAAGCAAAACGTGTCGCACAGAAAAAGCAGGGTCGCAGCCAACGTCGAGCACGGTTGTTGTGTGCATGGGACACGGCGACAACTGAACAACGCAAGGGTTGGATTCAGGCTGCCGTGAAAGCGGAAGCAAGCCGTGTAATCGCCGACATCATCCGACGACAGGGAACGAAAGCAGCCTCGCCGCATTGCCATGTACTCGATGCCATCGCGGCAGCACGGAAGCTGCCGCCAATCAGTGTTGCAAGTGACAGTCCACGCAGTTTGGTTGGCGACAAAGTCGCCTGAATTCGCCACAAGAAAAAGGGGACTCAATCACGTACAGGAGGCTGATGATTGACACGTCACCCTTTGCGATCAGGCAGCCGAGCAGTGGAACTGACTCTCTTCAGCGCTTGGCGGAGCCAAGAAAATGCCGCCTCGATGAGGGCACCACGTCGCGAGCTATCGCCCGCGACCCCAGGGCTTCCGACGACGCGGCCGGACTCGTACCTCACCGATCTCGCTGCTACACCCCTGGGGTCCCGGCCTCATACTTCGGCTCGCGACGTCGGTGCCACACTCCACTCTCACGCCGGAGGCGTCACCTTTGATGACCGACTGGTCGTCCCTCATTTCTCCACCACCCCTCACGCCTTATCCAATACATCTCAATAAGGCGCGAATGCGCTGGGCGGTCTCCACCACGAGGCGCGTTTGAAACGCCCCTCAAAACGCCGCAAAATGCGGCGTGGAGAATTGACTCTTCAAAAAGAGGAGCGGGCGGCTGCTCAAGCTTGTTTGAGACGATCGGTGATCGTCTGCCATTCCGGCTCCGTCACCGACTCGGGCTGACGCCCGTCGAAGACTCCGCCGAACATTTCTCGCGACCAAACCAGTTGCGGCTGGACGCCGTCCTGCTGGTGCAGTTTCCAGAGCGTCTCCTTCGCTCCGTCGATGCCCTGTTCGTCGTTGTCGAACATCAACGCAATCTTCCCACCGGCCAGACGTCTGGCCCAGCGGACAACTTTCTCGACTTGGGCATCGGTCATGCGGTTGGACATGGCAGCGACGGCGGGTTGTTTCAAGGCGTCGAGTCGGATGACGTCGTTCATCCCTTCGACGACCAGAATGCCAATTTCGTCGATGCGGTCACGATACTCGGCTTCATCGAGTCGATTCGCCTGCTGGCCGTACAGTTCGAGACCCTTCCTGAACATCTTCTGCGTTGGGAAGCGATGCTTCATCGGCTCGGTGCCCGACTTGTTGGCTTTCAGCCATTTCTGACGTTTGGCGTTGTAGTCGGGATCGCGGCCAGCCCATGCCAGCACGTCGCCCGCTTCGGAGTCGATGGAATATATCACGCGGCCACGCAGCGTTCCTTTGGCGGAAGAGGGGAGCGAGGCGACTTTCCATTTCTCGCACATTTCCTCCGTGAGGTAGGGACGCGACCGAAAATAACGACCGGCGGCAGGTGACATTTCGGCGGGATCGGTGACACCGCTTTGGTGCAGATTGACCAGTTGGCGGGCACGCTCGTTCTCCGCATCCTTGAGCGGAACGTTCGGTTCCAATGCCGGGGACTTGGTCGGCTCTGCCGTGGTCTTCGGTGCTGCTGTCTGCTCGGCGGGTGGTCCGCCACCGTTGATTGTTTGCAGCGTCTGCACCGCCTGCTTGAATTCGTCGCCACGCAATCGCCCGCCGCTGGGTGGACGACCGGTTTGCAGGCCGTGGATCAGCGTCAACAGGTTGCCCCGCGTGCCGCAGGTATGGCAGTAAATGCGTTTGGCTGTGTCGCTCAAATTGACCGTCAGCGTGCCGTAGGAACTGTCGTCGCACGAATCGCCGAAGACGCACGGCATCCGAAACTCGCCGGATGATTTGTCCGGCGGAGTCTGACCGAAGTGCATCAGTACGTCGGAAACGCCGGTCTGTTCGATCAGGTCATCGACGCCCGCTAGGTAGGCTGGTTTTGTGGAAGACATGCAATAGAAAGTAACGGATGTTTTCGAGGTTCGATGCTACGCTGCCGCTGACATTATGGCAACGCGTTCAACAGGCTTTCAGATTACGGCTCGCGACCTTGAAGTCCTCACGGCCTTCGATGCCGTTCCGCTGACTGCCGACCAACTTCTGATCTTCAGTCACACGTTCGATCAGCCGTTTTCGCAACTCCGTTTGGTCCAACGCCGACTACAGATTCTATCGCGGGCTGGCCTCGTGCAGAACTTTCCGTATGCGGTCGCCAGCAATGGCCGTTCGCCATATTATTATAAACTGACGCGCAGCGGATACCGAATGCTGCACGGCTTTGATGCCATGTTGCCCAATCGCCGGTACTTTGATCGAATTGCCGACAACCATCATTTTCATACACGCAAACTGGCTGATTTTCTGGTGGCTCTGGCGGCACGCTGCCAGCGGGAGGGGATTCGACTGGAACATCTGGCCCGTGAAAACACGGTCGCAATCGAAACGGAATCGATGACGCTGTATCCCGATGCCGTGTTTCGGCTGCGATTATCGAGCGGTCGCAGCTTCAACTTCGTTGTGGAACTCGACAATGGCACCGAGCGTGTTCGCAGCAAGAAAGATGCCGAAAGTATCGAGCGAAAGATTCGTGGTTACGACGCTCATCAGTCGATGTTCGACGTTTTCAGTCCCAACCGGTATGTCGTGTTGTTTGTGACGACTCGATCCAACCAGCGGCTGACTCACATGCTCACTACGGCTCGGATGCTGATGCAAAATCCGCAGCGTAGGGTGTTTCTAGGTGCTTGTCTCGACCAGTTTCTTGCCGACCGACGCCCCATCACGAAGTCTCTGTTTCGCGATGTGAGAGGTCGAGCCTGCCCGCTGGTTGTGTGTGAACCCGATCGACAAACCACGCCGACTTTTGTGACGCCCAAGGTTGTTCCGTGTTAGCCTGTTTTCCACTGTCGGAAGGCTCACTCGTTCTTCCTGACATCGACCGTGAAAGTGCGGTCCACTCCTTCCTCACCAACGTGCGTACGGATTGACGGTTGAGGTGGTGTCTTGCCGATCAGGGCGTACGATTTCCGAGTACAACTCGGGACGTTACGGAAGGCGTTCGTCAGCAACGTGCCAGAGCCACGGCGGTCCGCCCCGGATCGCTACGCAGAACGTGAAGGGGCGGTTATCTCAGCAACTGCATGCGGATCATCATCAGATCACTTCCCGGCAATGATCGCGGGCCGCGACACATGGAAGCCGTGTTGCGGGCGATACACGCCGCCAACATCCGGGGACTGCCGATCAGTCTGGAGTATTGCTGGGAACAGGGCGTGATCGGCTTCTATGCCGAGTTTCCCGATGTGCTGCGTTCGACGGTGCTGGAACATTTTCAGGATGCGTTTCCCGATTGTGCCGTGGCCGTTGTTCGCGAGCCGCGTGACCCGCCTGCCGAGACACAGTGGATTCAGACTGTTCGTCTGCATCCCGACGTGCTGCCACTGCGTTCGTATGGAGAATTCGAGAGT
>JAJDEL010000166.1 GCA_029259835.1 Planctomicrobium sp.
AGAAAGCAATTTTCGGTGGAGTAGGGTGCCGAACTACTGAAATCTCCTTTGGTTTTCCTGAGAACTCGCACGCTTGTGCTGCGCAATTGAAAGAGTCTCTACGCTTGCATTGAAATGAGATCAACTGCACGCGATAGTCACAAGACTAAATCAACTGAACGAATTCACCTGCGTTCTTGCTCAAAAAACCGAGACCGATTCGAATTTACAGATCGATCATTTTTGTTTTCTTTATCTCTACAACGATGCATTTTGAAACATGAATTCACACGACCATCAAAACGCGAGTACTCGTGCATCTTCGAAAACCTCAGTTCATTCGATCACAAAAAGACTCCGGAGTTCCTGGAAATCTCTGGTAGTCACCGATATCGCTTTCAAACTGATTGCAGCGACTCTTCTGGTGCCGTTAACCAGTTTGCTGTTTCGCTGTTTCCTGGCACTTTCCGGCCGAACAGTCCTGGCAGACACCGACATCGCCAACTTTTTCCTACACCCATTAGGGTGGATCACACTGACTGTGATAGGGAGCGCAATGATCGCCGTTTTGGCAATAGAACAATCGGTATTAATGACAATTTGCCACTTTCATGAGATGCAAAAACCATTGACCACACGGGCTACATTTCATTTTATCTTCTCGAAATCAGTGGGAATTTTCCGACTGACTTCAAAGGGCGTCGCTTCTCTGCTTCTACTGGCAGTTCCGTTTTTAATTGTCGGGGGAGGGATTTTCCTCCTCCTGCTTTCGGACCACGACATCAATTTTTACTTGACTGAAAAGCCACCGAAATTCTGGCTTGCGATCAGTCTTATCGGGTCTGTACTTCTTACCATGGCTGTGTTGTTGTTGCACCGGATATCAAGTTGGCTGATTGCACTTCAACTTTATCTTTTTGAAAACATCGCTACTGCAGATTGCCTGCAAATGAGTCAGATTCGAGTTCAAGCCCATCGCTGGGAAATCACGAAATGGATTGTTGCTTGGGGAGTGTTGAATTCATTGCTTTCATCACTTGCCTCTGGAATCGTATACGGAATCGGAACATGGATTGTTCCAGCCGCGACCGGTTCTCTCTGGTTGATGGTTTTCACATTGGGGGCTGTGCTCACCATGTGGTTTCTTGTGAATTTGGTAACAAGTTTGCTAGCTGTCATTTCTTTTGCAGTGCTGATGGAAAGCATCTACTGTCAATTTACAAGCCTGGAAACAACATCAATCTTGCTTCCAGATAAGAATCCTCCAAGTTGGTCGCTGTCATGGACGCCCGGTCGTCTGTTCGCGGCACTTGTATTAGGGTTTGCTGTTTCGATTTTCACCGGCGCAATGGTGATCAACTCGATAGATCTCCAAGACGAAGTCGAAATCACAGCTCATCGCGGCGCTTCTGGGAATGCACCAGAAAACACAATGGCTGCGATTCACCTTGCCATTAAAAACCAGGCCGATTGGGTTGAGATCGATGTGCAGGAATCGAAAGATGGTGTCGTCGTCGTCGCACACGATTCGGATTTCATGAAAGTCTCAGGTGTCGACACAAAAATCTGGGAGGCGACCGCAGAAGATTTGCGCACAATTGACATCGGGAGTTTCTTCGCTCCTGACTTTAAGGACGAAAGAGTTCCCACGCTTGCGGAAGTTCTTGAAGCTTGCCGAGGCAAAGTTGGACTGAATATCGAACTCAAATACTACGGGCACGACCAGAACCTTGAGCAAAAAGTTGTTGACTTGGTGGAAGCTCATGGAATGGAATCTGACATCGTGATCATGTCACTCAAATTAATAGGGGTTCAAAAAATTAAAAAGTTACGCCCAGAATGGACAGTCGGACTCTTAACTGCCGTGGTAGCAGGAGACCTCACGAGGATGGATGTCGACTTCCTTGCCGTCAGCACAAAAATCGCGACGCGCAGTTTTATTCAATCCGCTCACAAGAAAGGGAAACGCGTACATACCTGGACAGTGAACGATCCGATCACAATGTCCAAAATGATCAGCCGGGGAGCGGACAATCTCATCACTGATTATCCCGACATCGCCAGACAACTTCTCCTTGAACGCAGCGAAATGAATCCGGTAGAGCGATTACTGGTCGAACTCTCTGCTTTGTTTGGAATCACGCCAGAAGTCTCAACGGACCCGTAAGGGCAGATGATTGCTTCACTCGGGGATCCGGTGCAATCCAAACATTCGCCATCAGGTCGACAATCGTGAAGTCGAAGATTGCGATTCGCCTTTACGCAGCAGAAAATCGATTTTGCCGTACCCTGTTGCAGAAAAGCAGCGTAGTTATTTTATCGGTAGAACTTCTCTTTTCGATTTCGATATCGCCTCAAAGTTGCGAGTTTCCATGGTGGTTGTTCCCTTATGTTACTCGTTGATGAGATATTGAACTCAGCATTGTCGTCACACACCGTCACTGACCGATTGTTGGTATGAAATTCCCCAGTCTCTTTCGATCAAGAAAAAACCTTGCACAGTCCCGGCATGCACACATGACCTGGGCGGAATCTCGCGTTGGACGGTCATTCTCAAAAACAACACTTTTCCTCCGCAGGCAGCTTTGGGTCTGGCCGATTCTGGCAGTCGTAATCCTCTCGGTGATTGGTTATGCAATGCGTTCCGGGATTGAACGCACGATGAAAGCGAATCTTCATTCAGGCTTGAAGTCATTCCGAAACATTGAAACCGAGATGCTTCTGACCTGGTTTGAAGTGCAGGAATCGAACGCTGAAACCCAGGCCAATGATCGAGAAATCCGGCAACTCGTCTATCAGTTACTGGACGACCAATCGCAAGCCGAACTTGATACATCAACTGTCCTTCGCGACCTCGAGAAGAGTCTCTCTCCAGCGATTTCTTCACACGAATACGTTGGTTATATCATTGCGGACAAGACGCAAGAAATTCTTGCTGCATCCTATTCATCCTTGATCGGACGATCTAAAGTCCCTGAATTCGATCAGTTTTTGAACCGGGCCTTTGACGGTGAAACTGTTGTCAGTCCACCGTTTCGAAGTGTCGTGCCACTCAAGGACTCTACCGGTGAACTTTCAAGCGGCGAACCGGTGATGTTCGTCTGTGCTCCGATCCGCGATGACAGCTTTCAAGTTGTTGCTGTCTTGGGATTCCAAATTCGCCCCGAACGTGAGTTCACAAGAGTTCTTCAACTCGGACGCGTTGGAGACTCCGGTGAAACGTACGCCTTCAACCGTGATGGCTTAATGGTTTCGAACAGTCGCTTCGATGACGAAATGATCCTTCTCGGTCTATTGCCGGATGAACCTGGTTCCCAATCTCTCCTGAAACTTCAAGTGAGAGATCCTGGTGGAAATATGACAGAAGGATTCCGACCTGACCGCCGTCGATCAAAACTGCCACTCACGAAAATGTCTGGAGATGCAATCGCTGGTAACACAAATGAAGACCTCGAAGGATATCGCGACTACCGTGGTGTCCAGGTCGTGGGCGCATGGACTTGGCTCTCGAAATATGAAATCGGCATCACAACCGAAGTTGATGTTGCCCAGGCGTATCGGCCATTAATGATTCTGAAACGCACCTTCTGGGGATTGTATGTTCTGCTAGGGATCGCAGCACTCGCGATTTTCATCTTCACAATTATTGTCGCTCGGCTTCGCCGCGAAGCGCAGTTGGCTGCCATCGAAACGCAGCAGTTGGGGCAGTATCGCCTTGAAGAAAAGATCGGCGCCGGAGCAATGGGTGTCGTCTACAAAGCTTATCACGCCATGCTGCGTCGTCCGACCGCCGTTAAAATGCTCGACGTTGACATCGTTGATGATCAATCGATTGCTCGATTCGAACGAGAAGTACAAATCACCTGTCAGCTCAACAACCCCAACACTGTCGCGATTTACGACTACGGACGAACTCCCGAAGGCATTTTCTACTATGCAATGGAGTACCTGGACGGAATCGATCTGCAAACTCTTGTGGAACGTTACGGACCACAGCCGGAGTCGCGGGTCATTCAGATCTTGATTCAAATCTGTGATTCGCTATTCGAAGCACACTCCTCCGGTCTGGTTCATCGTGATATCAAACCGGCAAACATGATGCTCAACCGCCGTGGTGGAATTCCTGACTTCGTTAAAGTTCTCGATTTTGGACTGGTGAAAGCGGTTGATGGTGAGAAGCAGCAGCAAATGACTTCCGCTGGTTCTCTGACCGGGACTCCGCTGTACATGTCTCCGGAAGCAATACAAACTCCCCGCTCGATTGACGCCCGTAGCGACATCTACGCCGTTGGCGCAGTCGGATATTTCTTGCTGACAGGTCGTCCAGTGTTCGAGGCAGCCAGCCTCGTGGAACTTTGCAATATGCACGTCACTTCAACTCCCGCCGCTCCGTCGGAACAAGCTCCTGGTTCTGTGAGTAGCGAGTTAGAGACAGCAATTCTCGCTTGCCTCGAGAAGTCGATTTCTAAACGACCACAAACAGCACGCGATCTGGCTCTCATGCTTAAGCGATCTCCAGCGGCGAATCAATGGAGAGCCGAAGAAGCCGACGCCTGGTGGAGCAAGCATGAGCGAGAACAGCACATCGCCAGTCCGCCCATTCTGTCAAAAACGGTTGCCAATCCCCCTGATCGCAGTGACGGAACAGATCATGATCGAACGATCATAGAGGACTGAATCACTCCGACTCAGCAGAAGAAGTCGGTGGGCCAAAAGATCCTGTACGATCACAATCACGAGCGGAATGAGCACATCATCTGAACGCCCTTGCGATGATCCTCCACGAGTCCCTCGCTGTCATTGAGCATCTCCGATATGGTGTCCGTTCGAAACACAAACCGAACTGTGATTGCACTACGGAATGACAAATGCCGGACTCCACGCTATTCAACTTACTGATCGTCGAAGACGATGACAGCTTTCGAGAGATGGCAGTCCAGTGGATGCGCCGCAAAGGGCATCAGGTTGCCGAGGCTGCGAACGGTCAAGAAGCACTCAAGCAATTCGAGAAAACGCACTTTCAGGTTGCGATCTTCGACATGAATATGCCTGGAATTTCTGGTTTAGAACTGCTCCAGCGCCTCAATTCCGAAGGGATTGATACGGAAATCATCATCCTTACTGGACAGGCAACCGTAGAAAATGCCGTTGATTCGATGAAAATGGGAGCATTCGATTACCTGACAAAACCATTTCCACTCGGTGAACTCGAACACCGCTGTCAGATGGCCTCTGACCGCTGGGTGCTGCAAAAAGAAAATCGACAATTAAAAGAAGTCATCAAGCGCAACCAACTCCGATATGTCATGGTCGGCAAATCGCAACCGATGCAGGAGATAGAGCGACTCATTTCACGCGTTGGCCCCACTGACAAAGCGGTTCTCATTCAAGGCGAAAGTGGGACCGGGAAAGAGTTAGTCGCACAAGCAATTCATGAAGCAAGCGGCACTCGATCTGAAAAACCACTTGTGACCATCAATTGTGCTGCCCTTCCTGAGCAACTCGTAGAAAGCGAATTATTTGGTCACGAACAAGGAGCCTTTACCGGGGCATCTGCTGCAAAAACTGGTCTGTTCGAAGTTGCAGACCATGGGACTTTGTTCATTGATGAAATTGGAGAATTGCCGCTTTTTATTCAACCTAAATTACTTCGAGTTCTCGAAGATGGCTCGTTTCGCCGAGTCGGGTCACATCGGGAACAGCAAGTTGACGTCCGAATTATCACGGCAACTAACCGCGATCTTGCGCAAGAAGTCGCTGATGGAAACTTCCGTGAGGATCTCTTTTACCGAATCAACGTCATGTCACTGATCCTACCCCCACTTCGCGAACGAGGTGATGATGTTGATCTGTTGATCGATCACATCCTTGATAACAGCTGGCAGATCGAAGAGGACGCCAGAACTGCGCTGCTTGCATATCACTGGCCAGGAAACATCCGGCAACTCATCAACGCGCTAGAACGCGCCATGATTCTCGCTGATGGTCATTTAATCACCATCGAGGATCTCCCACACGAAATTATCGATCAAAATCCGCAGGAGAGTCGCCTGATCATCAACTCTGACATTAAGCGACTGGACTCCATCGAAAAAGCTCACATCGTCGATGTCCTACGGCAGGAATCCGGCAACAAAGCCCGCGCTGCTCGTACGTTGGGCATTCATCGACGTAAGTTGTATCGCCTGATTGAACGCTTCGAAATTGACGAAACGTTGTACCGATAGAAAGAGAGCGTGACCTGCACGTCAACTGCTTCGTCGTTATGTAAACTGCTCAACGACAACTTGCTTTGCAAATTTCGAGGAGGCTTCTTCATCAACCTGAGCAGGTAAGAGCTTTCCCAGATTCGCGGTCGCGGCACCTATTCCAAGCTTGACGGCATCGACCATCGGAAGTTCTCGGCTGATCCCGGCGGCAATTCCGGCCGCCAAACAATCACCGCAGCCAATCGGATTCACAATTTCTGCGTGAGGTGGTTGGAATCGCCAGGTTTCTTCCAGGCTTGTCAAAAGAATGTTTCCTGGCCCGTCGGTCACGAGAACCCACTGCGCTCCCATCTTATTGAGCGACTGCATTGCATTGACCATCGCAGTTTCGTCAGGCAACTCCGCACCGACGGTCAGTTCAAGTTCTTCTCGATTAGGCTTAATGAGGTACGGGTTGAACGGCAGGCAGCATGTCAGTCCTTCACCACGGATATCGAGAATAAATTTTGTTGGAACGTTACGAATGAAACGTGCGTAAGAGTCGACGGGTGCATTTTCCGGAAGCGAACCAGTCAGCACTGTGACATCGGCAACACTCGCGTAAATTTGAAATCGCTCAAGAAAATCATCAAGTACCGATTGCTCGACCGAACCTGTGTTTTCGACGAGTTCGGTCGTTGCCCCGGACTGTTCGAGAATCGTCGTACAGACTCTTGTCGGTTGCTCGACGCGAATCCATTCGGCCTGAATGCCGCAGGCTTCAATTTCTGAGGCAATCGCTTCGCCTGAAACGCCTCCGATTGTTGAGAGCAAACACGTTCGCTCGCCGAGAAGTTTAGCCGCAATTCCGACGTTGAGAACCTTACCAGACGCACACCAGCTTGCAGACTCCGCACGATTCACTTCACCCTGTTGAAGCGTTTCGAATTGCAGAATTTGCTGCCATGCCGGGGAAAGACCTGCTGCAAAGATCACCAGTGTTCCTCCAAAATTGAATAGAGTTCTTCGTCAGTCAAAACACGCGGGTTGCCATTCATACTGTTCCCGCGAGAGCCGACGACGATGTCATTCAACTGTTCTTTTCGAACGCCCAGGTCTCTGAGTCGTTTCGGAATGGAAAGGTCATCACACAACGCCTCGACATGCGAAATCGACGCCGCGATGGCATCTTCTTTCGACAAATGTGGATTTTTCGCGAAGAGTTTCCCCAAGATGACTTGTTGTTTGCGAGAGGCTGTTTGATTCGTCCTCAACGCAATTGGAAGCAAGGTTGCACACGCCAAGCCGTGCGGAACGTCACAGTAGGCACCAAGTGCCGCAGCGATGCCATGCGCCATTCCAAGTCCGGAATTTGCGAGCGCGACACCAGAAAGAAACGCCGCATACGCCATAGCCGTGCGGGCGGCTTGATCTGTTCCATCAACGTATGCTCGTTTCATATTTGGCAGAGCGTGCTTGAGACCTTCGATGCAAAGCGATTGCGTCAGCGGAGTTGCTCGACTGCTAATGTAGCTTTCGATTAATTGCGTAATCGCATCCATACCGGAAGCAGCGGTCACACTTTGAGGAACGGTTACACTCAGTTCTGGATCGATGAGAACGATCTTCGGAATCATGTTTTCGGATCGAAGGCTCTTCTTGCATGGCGGGTCATCAACAGAAATAACAGCATTCTTCGTCGTTTCGCTCCCGGTCCCGGCTGTCGTTGGAATTGCCAGCATCGGCAGCGGATCATTCTCAATTGAGAGTCCTTCTCCAACGCCTTCCAGGTAATCCCGAACGCTTTCGCCTAACTGGTTTGTCGCCATCGCTGAAACGGCTTTCGCGAGATCGATTGCAGCACCGCCTCCAATGCCGATGACCATGTCAGAGGTCGGCGAACTACTCCTGACCATTGCAGTCGCAGCGTCGACATCTTCAATTGTCGGTTCACGATGGATGCCGAGTTCGCAAACAACTTGCACGCCATGACTTTCAAGTGCCGCCATCAACTCCGACCAGAGTGACGAAGTACGAAGCGTTCGCGATCCGTGAACAACGACGGCAGCCGTCCCGAGTTCGGCTGCGATCGCGCCAAATTCACTACGCTTATCCCAGCCAAAAACGACTTTCTGCGGCAGAAGGAGGGAGAATTGCATCGGTAGGGTTGCTTCAAGACTTATTTCGTTATTCAGGAAAAATTCCCGAGCCGTTCAAGATACCCATCACAAGCATTGACGTATAGAATCGCCAACAACAATCATCGTTGAAAACTCACATTGCTTGATTTACACATCCCAACCTGCAAACTGATAAATCTTCTCCCATTGATGGATCAAGACCCATATGACAACTTCCTGCCACCAAAACCATTCGTTCTCCATATTCAATCGATCTCTCTTCTGTGCCGCAGTTCTGTGGATGTTCGCGCCTCTTATTTCAGTTGCGGAAGACCACTCGGCAGCGGAAACGCGATTGTTGAATGATGTCAAAAAGCTGGCGTCCGATGACTGGGAAGGACGCGGCGTTGGCACCGACGGTCTTAACAAGGCGGCAGAATTCATCTCGAACGCCTTTCGAGATGCTGGGTTAGACGTCTCCGTCGCAGGCGGAGACCCGTTTCAGGAATTCGAAATCACCGATGGTGCAGAACTCGGATCGCCAAATTCCCTGACATTCACCGGACCAGACGGGCAAGTCTTGAACCTCAAAATGAATGAAGACTTTCAGGTCTGTTCTTTCGGTGGGACAGGAAAATTTGAAGGGGAACTCGTTTTCGTCGGCTACGGTATCGTCGCCAAGGAACCGAGTTATGATGAGTACGCGGACATTGACGTGAAGGACAAAATCGTCATTGTCATGCGTCGAAATCCCAGCCAGTCAGACCCGCACGGTGCGTTTGCCGTTGGTCACGGAATCTCTCGCCATGCCGCATTGACTACGAAGTTAAGCCGGGCGTTTACTCGTGGCGCGAAGGGAGTCATCTTCGTGAACGACCCACACTCCGCCAACAGCGAACAACAACAACTCGAAGAGCAAGTTGAGAAAGCGAAAGCGGCTCTCGCGAAACTTCAAGATGTCGAAGGCAAGGAAAAGGAATTCAAAACGGCGAAGACACACCTTGAGCAAGTCCAATCAATTCTTGCCAAACACGATTCTGATCCATTGATGAACTTCGGATACGGCGGAACCCGCTCTGGGAGTTCGCTACCGACGTTTCATATGTCTCAATATCTCTGTAATCAGATTCTGACATCGGCTGCCGGGAAAACGCTCCCTCAAATTGAGGCTCAAATCGATGAGACAAGCAAACCGTTCAGTCGCAATTTATCCGGCTGGAAAGTTACCGCCGAAGCGTCACTCAAGATCATTCGCATTCCTGTAAAGAACGTGATCGGCGTTATCGAAGGGGAAGGGCCTCTCAAAGATGAGACAATCGTCATCGGCGCTCACTTCGACCATCTCGGACGCGGTGGCACAGGCTCGTTGGCACCGAAGTCCAAAGAGATTCATAACGGAGCCGATGACAATGCCTCTGGAACCTCAGGGTTATTGGAAATTGCGCGACGTCTTGGAAGCCGTAAGAAACCGTTGCCGCGTCGGATCGTTCTGATCGCGTTTAATGGAGAAGAGCGAGGGCTTCTCGGTGCGAATGAGTACGTCGACAAACCGATCTTCCCGTTGGAGCAAACAGTTGCCATGCTGAATATGGACATGATCGGACGGCTCACGGAAAACAAACTGACCGTCTTCGGAACCGGCACGTCGTCCGCTTGGGACACTTGGCTGGACGAAGCAGTGAAGGGAACAGATCTCGTTCTGGCGAAGAAAACAGAAGGGTTTGGACCAAGCGATCACGCCGCGTTCTATGGAAAAAAGATCCCGGTCCTGCACTTCTTCACAGGCATTCACAACGACTATCATCGTCCTGGCGATGACTGGGAAAAACTGAATGTCCCTGGTATGGTGACGGTTGTCGATTTGTTAGAGAAAATTGTTCTCGATACGGCAAACGCCAAAGAGCGTCTCGATTACATCCACATCGCAGGCGCCGCATCACTGGCACGTTCCGGCAGCCGACCATACTTTGGCAGTATTCCAGACTTCGGTAAAGAAGTAGAAGGATACGCAATCTCCGGCGTTTCTCCAGAAAGCCCTGCTGACAAAGGAGGACTCAAAGGGGGCGATGTAATCATCGAGATCAACAAACGCAAGATCGGCGGTCTGGACGATTTCGATCTCGCGCTCAGAGATTTTTCACCTGGCGAGCAAGTCGATGTTGTCGTCTTACGCGACGCGAAGAAAGTGCCGCTCAAAGTCACACTCGGAACGCCCAAAGGTTAGCTCAATTCGATAAATTAGCCGCACACTCGAAGTGTGCGGCTAAAGTCAATGATCAAGTTCGCAATTCAATTACGATTTTGCAGCAGCAAGAACGGCATCGTAATTTGGATGCTCAGTGATTTCCGGACAGTATTCAGCGTGCTTGATATTGCCATCGCCACCGACCACAA